>JAGLJE010000021.1 GCA_023142645.1 Candidatus Altimarinota bacterium
GCTTCGTCTATCCGGCCATCAACCAGCTCTTTTCGCACGCGGCCCGGCTCCGCAACCGAACCCGCGGACGGCTCCACGTCCCGATGGTGGTGCGGATGCCCTACGGCGGCGGAATCCACCCCCCGGAGCACCATTCGGAGAGCTACGAGAGCCTGTTCCTCAACACTCCGGGATTCAAGGTGGTGGTGCCCTCCAACCCCCACGACGCCAAGGGGCTGCTGACCGCAGCCATCCAGGACGACGACCCGGTTCTCTTCATGGAGCCCAAGCGGATCTACCGCGCCTTCCGGGAGCCGGTGCCCACCGAGCCCTACACGGTGCCGCTCGGCACGGCCGAGGTGGCCCGGTCGGGCAGCGAGGCCACGATCATCTCGTGGGGTGCGATGGTCCGGGTCTGTCTGGACGCGGCCGAGGTGATGGCTCACGACGGCGTGTCGGTGGAGGTGGTGGATCTTCGCACCCTCAACCCGCTCGACCGCGACACCTTCATGGAGAGCGTGGTCAAGACCGGACGGGCCGTGGTAGTCCACGAAGCGCCGCGGACCAACGGGTTCGGGGCCGAGATCGTGGCCCAGATCAACGAGCACGCCCTGCTCCAGCTGGAGGCTCCGGTGCAACGGGTCGCCGGGTTCGACGTGGTCTTCCCCCTCGCCCAGAACGAGAAGCTGTACCTGCCGTCGCGGGAGCGGATTATCTCCGCCGTCGAGAAGACCCTTGCGTTCTAGTCATTGCACATTGAAAATTGCACATTGATTAAAGCTCTATTCCTAAAACCTCTTCGAAATCGTCCCAACTCCGTAGCTCATCGAGAATACTCTCGGGAATCGGATCGTCCACGTCGAGAATCATCAACGCATCACCCCCTACTTTATTACGACCAAGATCCATGTTGGCAATGTTGATAGAGTTTTCGCCGAGCAGCGTACCGATCCGACCGATAATTCCCGGCTGATCGCGGTGGCGGGTGAGCAAAAGGTGTTGCACTGGTACGAAATTCGTTTGAAAATTTTGGATAAAGATAATCCGCGGCTCGTTTTCAACGAGTGTGCCGCGCACCTCCACCTCCGCTTTTTCCGCAGTGAGCTTAATTCCAATTTGGCTAAGATAGTTTTCAAGCTTTTTCTCAGTTTTTACGGAAAGTTTCAAACCCTTTTCTTCGGCTAAATCCGCCGCGTTTGTGAAATTCACATTTTCCGCGTCAGTGAGAGTTTCGAGCAGACCTTTTAAAATTGAGACTTGCGGCATTTTGGTATCCGCCTCAGCAATTTCCCCCGAGACAGTTAATTCCGCTTTTTTTAATTTCGCACCACCGAGCATCTGCGCTGCCAACTTCGTAATTTTTTCTGCAAGCTCGTTCCAAATTTTTTGATCTTTCAAGCTCCCCCCCTCACGAGCCGGCAAATTGACGACATACTCGACAACCTCCCCCCGTAATGCACGCGCAACTTGATCCGCGAGTTGTAACCCAACCTTTTCTTGTGCTTCGACGGTAGAAGCTCCGAGATGCGGAGTCGTGAAAAAATTCGGCAGCTGTAAAAGCGGACTCTTCGAATCAACCGGCTCTTCATAAAAAGTGTCTAACGCGGCAAGCGCGTCCGGATTTTTTTCTAGCCAGTTTTTCAACGCTTCCTCGTCCACTACCCCTCCACGCGCGCAGTTGAGAATCATTGCATTCGGTTTCATTATTTCGAATTCTTTTTCTGCGATCAAATTTTTCGTCTGCGGAATCAACGGAACATGAAGCGTGATGACATCCGATTTTTCAAGAAGTTTTTTCAATTCAACCAGCTCCGCTCCCACCGACTCTGCAATTTCCGAAGTTGTAACCGGATCAAAGGCGAGAATTTTTAAATTGAAACCATGTGCACGCTCCGCCACAAGTTGCCCAATCTTACCGAGACCGACGATACCGAGAGTTTTGCTATCAAGTTCGCGACCAATTTTGCCGAGTTCTTTTTTTTGCCATTCCCCTTTTTTAGTTGAAAAATTCGCCGCTGGCAGCTGCCGAAATGCAGAAAGAATATGCGCGAAGACAAGCTCCGCGACGCTCGTTAAATTACCGGTCGGCGCATTCACCACGAGAATACTTTTCCCACTCGCCGCTTTTTTGTCGATGTTGTCCGTTCCTGCTCCTGCGCGTCCAATCACTTTTAATTTTTTTCCTGCCTCGATAATTTTGGAAGTAACATTCGTCGCCGAACGAACAATCAACGCATCAAAATCAGGAATTTTTTTTACGATCTCATTCTCACTCAAACCGGTTTTTACTTCAACTTCGCAATCTTTTTGTTTCTCGAGAAATTCGATCGCTGCAGACGCTAAACTATCCGCGATGAAAATTTTAAACATTTTTAAAGGAGTTAGTATTATCTCCGCTTACGCTTACGGAGATTTGGAAACGAATTCTAACCTGCTCTACATAAATTTAATAGTTAAAGAAAATTGGCTTTCAAAATAAATTTTAGTAAAATCCCAAAAAGCGCTCACTCGAAATAAAATGGTAATCTCCTCTAACTTCGTAACAGCTCTCGCCTTCTCTGCGATTATCTCCGCTCTCGCGGTGACAGCGGCGCTTTTGCCAAGCGGCGGAGTGGAGAAAGAAATTCGAGATTTGAGAATTGAGCACGGAATCGAAATTGAATCTCCCACAAGTTTCGAAGATGAAGAAAGGAGTATCTTCGATTTTTTGCATTTCCGGATTAATCCCGTGAAAATAGAACCGCGTGAAGAAATCACGCGCTCAAAACAGCCTTCGAATAAAAAAATTGTGACAATTGAACAGTCTGAGATCCCTCCCGTTCGCAGCCCACAAGAATTCGTGACAAAGATAGAAGACACTACTACCGAAATTTTGGAAGAATTAACTAATTTCGTGGAACACGAGCGTAAAATTCGTTACGAAGCAATCCGAACTGGAGATGTCGAAAGCTGTGCTTTAATCGAAAATGAGCGCGCAGAGATAGATTGTCGTGGAGAAATTTATTTCCAAAAAGCAATTAGCGAGAAAAATATAAAACTTTGCTATAAAATTGAAAATGAAAATTTAAAAAGATACTGTCAAATTTACACTTTTTTAATCCCCCAAGAAGATGCTCCAAAAAATTAAAAAGTTGACTGCTCAAGTCACGCTAGTCGCGGTTGTTCTAGCCGCAGTATTGTTTATTAATGTGGGATCGCCCAAACATTTAAAATCTTATATTTTAAATGTACCCGAACAGCTTTGGGGACAGGCTTATAGTCCAAATATCGGTTGGATTAATTTTTATTGCGATGGAGCCAGCGGCACCATACCGGCAGCTGCCCCAGCCGGAAAAGGTGCTCCTGTGATGCCGAATTTTTGTGACACTACCCCCTACGGAGTCACTTTCGATTCAACCACAAACACTTTTTCGGGGGAAGCTTATTCGAATACCTACGGCTGGCTAGATTTAAATGGTCTCACAATGAATCCTTCATTTAAGGTCAATGGCGATACGAATGGTGGTGCTCTCGGCGACTACAATTTCGGCACCACCTACTTCGAAAAAAACGATCCAAACAACAAAAATCCCGGCATCGATTATCGCAATACTTCGGGCTATTTCTGCGGATTCGCGTACAGTGATACGGCTGGCTATATCAGTTTTTGTGATCCACAAACAAAAGAAGATGTCCCGAAAGATATTTCTGTTTCTGGGTTCGATTTTAATACATATGCAGTTTATTTAGGAATTGGTGATAGCGATGACCCTCTCCCGCCTACTCTCACCACAACACCGAAAGTTTTTGCAGCGACAGATAACTACAACGAAACTTTGTGGTTCCAGGATGATGTTGTGAATATCGATTCTGTGGTCATAAAAATTCTTGATTCAAACGGAGTTGAGCAAACTTATAACGCGAATCATTTCGACCCAGCAAACAATCGCGCTTCGGTCGATATCACAAACCATGATTTTCGTATCATCGGTAATTACGATCTCACCTTCACCGCTTGTGACACCATCGGTAATTGTACCGACCCAACTGTTGAAAATGACGGATTATATTCCGGATTTTTCACCGTCGTTGCAGCTGCACCCGACTGGATTGGCAACAGCTTTTTTGAGTTCAGCGTTCCAACACAAATAGCTGATGGGCAAGAAAACCATCTCGTACGAACAACACTAATTGACGAATACGGTAATCCTGTTATTTCCGTGGCAGGAATCAAAGAAGTGAGCGTGAATACTAAATTTGAAAATACTACAAGACTTGATCAAATCGCCGGAACGGGAGATTCAGCAATTTTTGAGGCTAGCGAGTTTGGCTTCGGTCCAGTAGAAGGTGGCACCTCAACTGGATATTTAATCGAAGCCAACGGCGGCGACGGTAAGTTTCAGATTGATGTGAAATCATACGCGCCGACAAGTAAAGGCTACGCGCCAATCGTAGGTGACGGATTCAATCTTTTCTTTGATGAAATGACCTACAATGTCGCTGCTCTCGGTGGATATATAAATGTCGGTGAAAGTTCGGGAACTTACGGCGTCGCCGTCGGCTTCGAACCGCGTAATTTTGCTTTCTCCCCCACTCTCGTGACCACACCCGAAGCACTGATTTGGGACAGCGTCACGAACACATATATTCTTGACGTTTCAGCCATTGAAAATATAACGGTCAACGCACCAAAAAGATTCAATCTCGAGTTACAGAATTTCAGTAGCAGTGTAACAGCCGGCAACCCTGAACTCGGACTGCTCATGGATACGAGCGACGGTAGTGTCACATGGGTGGATGCGATTACCGAAAACCCAATCGTGCAAGCTTTAACTTTAGATATCGAGGATGCTGACGGCTTCGATGGTTCGTGGAATGCGGCGGGTGGACTCGTAAGCGGTGGAACTATAGATTGGAGCAGTATAGAAAATATTCGTATGCGGGCAACTCCGGAACTTGATCTTGCCGCCGCGGTACCGGAAGATTTCAGTACACTTTTTGAAACTTACGCTGGCTACGATGTCAGCGGGAAGCAAGTACGGCACAAAAGTGAAATGTTGGGAATAGGCGCGAAGCTTTTCAACCCTGGTGTCGAGATCATCGGCTCTGTATATTCGAGCGGTGGCACTTCTTCGAAACAAACTGGAAGTGAATTGAACCAATCGCTCGGTGACACTGCACAAAGCGAACTTGAAAGTATAATTAATCGTAGTACG
>JAGLJE010000022.1 GCA_023142645.1 Candidatus Altimarinota bacterium
GAGGTGAATCACTTCTCGACATTTGCCGTGATCGAGAGTGACGCGGATGAGGTTAATTCAAGTGGAGCAGCTACCACAATTTCCGCTCTCACTGATATTGCGGGACAGTGGTTCACTCCGTTCATCGAAAAACTTATCAGCTGGGGCGCAGTGGCAGGTTATCCGGATGGAACCTTCAAACCGAGCAACTCTACCAATCGTGCCGAGATGGCGAAGATTATTGCAGAAGCATTTGATCTCACGATTCCTTCGTTAACTGAAAACCCCTTCCCTGATGTTCCGAAAAATGAATGGTTCGCTCCTTTCGTCGCCGCGGTGAAGAATGCCGGTATTGTCTCCGGTTATTCAGATGGAACTTTCCGACCCGGAAATTCCATTAATCGCGCGGAAGCCCTCAAAATGGCGATCGCCGCTACTGGTCAATCTGCACCGGCGAGTTCTGTCGAGCAGTTCTCCGATGTGCCGACAAATGCGTGGTATGCTCGTTTCGTTGCACTCGCAAAAACAAATTCCATCGTTTCCGGCTCGCCCGCGACTCGACGCGTAGCAGCACAAGGATCAAAACTTTTCACACCGGCTTTTTCGGATTACTACTCACTAGGATTGACGGGTGATGGGGTTCGAAATCTGAAACTCGTGCTGCAACAGCTTGGATATTTTGACGGCACGATTAACGAAAATTACGATGCGGATGCGGTGGAAGCGGTTAGAAGCTATCAAACTTCAGCCGGTATCAGCTCGGTTGGTAGCTTCGGTCCGGTGACTCGTCGAAGTTTGAATTACAAAATTGCTACCGAAAACATTCGAATTCCAGAGTCGGGTGATCTCGTCGAAACGACGGTTTATCTATTCCGACCGGCCGATCCGGTGAACCGCGCGGAGATTGCGAAGATTGTGGTTCAAGCGAAAGAAGCTTTCTAGGGGCGGAGGGAAAAAGTTCAATCAACTAAAAAGCGGGAGTCGGAAGGCTTCCGCTTTTTGAAGACTCAATTAACAATGTGCAATGTGCAATGTTCGGGTTGGAGATTTGATGGCGGAAAAACATTCACGAATAAAATCGTGGAGATTCGAAACATCGTTTTCGTTTTATCGCGAATTGGTATAATAAAAGATATCCTCCCATTATTCATCAAGCTTCGCGGATTCAAAAAAAGATTGAACATCTTTTTGCTCGACGATGCCCTGTTCGATTAGTTGTTCGGCTGACTGGTGAATGCTCACCATTCCGGATTCGCTCGAAGTGGTGATTGTGTTTTCCAGCTGTGGAGTGTCGCCTTTTCGAATAGCATTTCGAATCGCGCTGGTTGCCAGCATTAATTCAAAAATCGCGACTCGTCCGCCACCTTTTTTTGGTATAAGTCTTTGGCTCAAAACACCTAGTAGCGAATCGGCGAGTCGGGCAAGCATCGCGTCACGCTGGTCGAGCGAAAATGCCTGCATCAATCGATTGATTGTCTGCGGACCGCTGTTTGTGTGGAGTGTTGAAAAAACGAGATGACCAGTTTCGCAAAGATTGAGCGCAGCAGTGATTGTCTCTCGATCGCGCATTTCGCCGATGGTCACGATATCCGGATCTTCCCGCAGTGCCACCCGTAGTGCTGCCTCAAAAGAGAGAGTATCGTAATTCAGCTCGCGCTGTGAGAAAATGCATTTTTTATTTGTAAAAGTGAATTCAATCGGATCTTCGATCGTGATGATGTGCTCCACCCGCGTCTCGTTAATTTCCTCCAGCATCACGCGGAGTGTTGTCGATTTCCCGCTACCGGTTGGTCCGCAAACGAGAATCAATCCCTGTTTGTTTTGAATTAATTTTCGTGCCATCGCCGGTAAACCGATTTCGTCGAATGCCGGTAAAATTTTGTCGACCTGTCGCATCACGAGTGCAATTTTCCCGTGGCGAAAAAAAGCATTGCAGCGGAAATTCGTGCCATCGGTGTGTCGGTGTGAAAAGTCGAACTCGCGATCGCGCTGCAATTTTTCGACTTCCTCTTTACCTTTTAACATTCCGAAAATCAGCTGCTCTGCCTCCGCCTCATTCAGCAAATTAAATGATTCGACAAAATGAATTTCACCGAAAATGCGGAGCGCAATTTTGCTATCTGCACCGAGATGAACATCGGAGGCTTTTTTTTCAATCGCGAGATCCAGCAGTTTATTTAAATCAAATTTAACTGCATTTGTCGATTCGGATTTGGTCATTTTCAGAAGGTTTATTTTCGGAATTTGCGTTGATTTTTTCGCGTTCGAGATATCTTTTCCCGACGAGTAAGTCAAAACTAGGTAATTGCGCAGCGAGCCGGACTGCGGTGTCTTTATCGAAAATCAAAATTTCCGCATCCGAAAAAGCGCGAGCGGAAGCATCGCGAGTTTTTTTACCCAATGAACCCAGCTCACCGAAAACATTTCCCGGTTTCAGAAAAGCCACTTCTTCGGCAATCTGATCGTGGATGCGTACAATTTCAACCTCTCCGCTTTTGATAATGTAAAGCTGTTGTCCAGCCTCACCTTCATTAAAAATAAACTCGCCGACCACAAATTTCTTGACTTGAATTTTGTCGATTAGTTCGTTGTGTTTTTTCGAGTCCAGTCTCTCGAATAGTGGGAGTTTTTTAATTTCTTCGAGTTGTGAGGGAAGCATGATAATTTAGTTAGAAAATGAACTAATTAGTTTCACTGTTCGCCAAATAAGTCTCGTTTGGAGACTATTAATATTTGTATTGACAGGTTCATTGTTTTTAGTTTTTACCACTCGCAGTTTAACATAAAATTGACTTTAAGGCAAAAAATTACAACTTCAAATCTCCGTTTTTGAAACTCTGTTTTGTTTTTTTAAATAACTGCTTTGCCTTCTTAAATCTCCGTCTCTGTTTTCCTCTTTTAATCTAAATTCCTGCTTTGTCTTCCCGTCTTCGTCCCGTCCCAACAAGAGTCAGGAAGGCTATGGTGGATAAGACGACAGACAAGCAGGGAAGCGGGATAGAAAGTGGACTTTGGATATTGGAAAGTAGAGGATTGAAGCCCACTGTTAAGGGGGCAGCGAAAGTGGAACTTTTTAAACGAAATAATTTAACAGAGCGGGGTTATTTCACAAAGCAAACCTTTGTCTTGCCTGCCAGTAGGCAGGGTTAGGTTTTCTTCCAAAGAGTCAAAAAAATAGGGATTAGAAAAGCTTTTTGGATAAATTTTTTACGCAAGAAATTTACCCTTTAGTAAGTTTGAATTTCCCTCTCGTCTTTTATAAAATCATCCTACCTACCTCGACTTCGAGGCTTTTCTTTTCTTCCTTCAATGCTTTTGGATGGTAAACAGCTTTCCGCAAAAATTCTAAAATCGGTGAAGCGAAAGCTCGCGGGTAAAAAAGGGAAGGTTGGTTTGGCAGTGATTCTAGTTGGGAATCATTCCGCAAGTGTTGCATATGTTCGACAAAAAAAACTTGCGGCGGAAGATGTCGGTTTTGCTTTTCGCGAAGTGAGATTACCAATCTCCGTTTCGGAAACAAGGTTGCTGCGTGAAATTGAAAAACTGAATCATGACAAAAAAATTCATGGATTTATCGTGCAACTTCCACTGCCGAAAAAAATTAGCACGCAAAAGATTCTCACCGCAATCTGTCCCGCGAAAGATGTCGACGGTTTTCATCCGCTTAATTTCGGACGCGGATTTCTACAATTACCCGCTCTGTTGCCCGCCACGCCAGCAGGAATTTTGAAACTTCTGGATTTTTATAAAATTCTTCTTCGCGGTAAAAATTGCGTTGTCGTCGGTCACTCCAACATAGTTGGCAAACCGCTGGCGATACTACTACTGAACCGCGATGCTACCGTTTCCGTCTGTCATGAATTCACGAAAGATCTGAAATACTTCACAAAATCAGCGGATATCGTAATTTCGGCAGCAGGTGTCCCGAAATTAATTCGAGCGAATATGCTGAAAAAAAATTGCGTGGTGATCGATTGCGGTTGTACTAAAATTAATGGGAAAATTGTCGGTGACGTCGATTTCGATTCCGTTAAAAAAATCGCGCGTGCGATCACTCCTGTACCCGGCGGGGTCGGACCAATGACGGTGGCAACTTTAATTGAAAATACGTTCTGCGCAACGGAAAATTTTAAATTTTAAATTCAGATGTGTGGCGTAATTGGCATCGCGGCGGAACACGAAGTGGTTGGCGAAATTTATGATGGACTCTCCACGCTACAGCATCGCGGGCAAGATGCGGCGGGGGTGATGGTTTTCAATGGACAACAATTTCACACGAAACGAGGAAACGGACTTGTTCGCGATGTGATTACTGCTGCTGATATTCCCGGACTGCGTGGCAAAATCGGAATCGGACATGTTCGTTATCCGACAGCGGGAAATTATTCTGCTGATGAGGCTCAACCTTTTTTTGTAAATTCTCCGTTCGGACTCGGTCTCGTCCATAATGGAAATCTAACAAACACCGAAAAATTACGACGCGAGCTTTCCCGTGAGGGACGGCATCTCAACACCGCAAGCGATTCGGAAGTTTTGTTGAATGTTTTTTCCCGCGAGTTGCGAAAGCAAAAAATGCGAGGGTTTTCTGTTACCAAACTTTTTGCTGCGGCGGAAAAAACTGCCAGGCGAATTCACGGCAGCTACGCGGCGGTGATTCTCGTAGCGGGATATGGAATTCTCGCGCTCCGCGATCCACACGGTTTGCGACCACTCGCAATCGGCATTCGAAAAAATAAAAAACGAAACGAATTCGCGACGGCTTCAGAAGATCCCGCGCTCACCGCGCTCGGCTTCCGCTCGCTCGGCGATGTGCAGCCGGGTGAGGCGGTATGGCTTTCGGCAGCGGGGAAAATTTCCCGACGGCAGCTTGTTCCGAAAAAATGGAGTCCCTGCATCTTTGAATACGTCTATCTCGCACGACCAGATTCACAAATCGTCGATATCTCTGTTTACCGCTCGCTGCTACGGGCGGGAGAGTACCTAGCGGAAGAAATTAAAAAGGCGAAAATTAAAATCGATGTGGTGGTTCCCGTCCCCGATACTTCTCGTACTTCCGCGCTAACGGTCGCAGCGAAACTGAAAGTAAAATATCGCGAAGGTCTCATCAAAAACCGTTACATTGGTCGGACTTTTATCATGCCAACGCAGGCAAAACGGCAGAAGTCTATTCGTCACAAACTTATTCCACTACCACTCGAGCTTCGCAACAAAAATGTTCTTCTCGTCGACGATTCGATTGTCCGCGGCAATACTTCCCGACAAATTGTCGAGATGGTGCGCTCCGCCGGCGCGAAAAAAGTTTACTTTGCTTCCGCCTCGCCGCCGCTGCGATCACCATGCGTATACGGTGTCGATATGCCAAGCAAAAAAGAATTCATCGCCAATAATCTCTCGATTTTGCAAATCGCGAAGCAGTTGAAAGCGGATGCCGTTTTTTACCTTCCGTTGTCGAATTTGGTAAAGTCGTGCGAATTTGGCAAAAAGAAAATTCCTAAATTCTGTACCGCTTGTTTCGATGGAAAGTACCCAACAAAGGAAGTAGATGCGAAATATTTAAAGGCGGTGGAAAAGCAGCGCAATGACTCGCAGAAACATGAAGAGGAAGAGCAAATGACGCTGCTGTGAGCGTAGTTTTTGGTTCGAAGTTCTTGGTCTTTTAGTTTAGGACACTTAGCTTGTCGCATTTCTATTCGAAATTACGGAAGTTAATCAGAGGGTGGTCAGTTTCGACTCTCAGCTTTTCGTGGTTTTTGCTAAAATCCTCTCCGCTCTAAAACTATTCTTTAAGCCCTGTATTATGAAGGTTCTCCTTATTGGCAACGGTGCTCGTGAGCATGCGCTTGGTGAAGCTATTTGTCGTTCACCGCAAAAACCCGAACTCGTCGTACTTGCCGACAAAATCAATCCAGGGTTACAGAAGCTCGCAGCGGTATATGAAAAAGTTGATTCGCTCGCAGATTTAGAAAAGTTGAAAGAAGTTGCTGAACGCGAAAAACCGGAATTCGCCATCATCGGGCCGGAAGCTCCACTCGCGGTGGGAGCGACGGATTTACTCGAAAGTTTAAATATCGGTTGTCTCGCGCCGCGCAAAAATTCCACGCGCCTAGAATCTTCAAAAAGCTTCACGCGTGATTTGCTACAAAAACACAACATCCCCGGAAATCCCGAATTCTCCGTTTTCGTCCAAAATCCAGAAGCCGCAAAAGCCATCCGACTTTTTATGGAATCACTCGACGGGCAATTCGTTGTGAAAGCCGACGGATTAAAAAGTGGGAAGGGAGTGAAAGTTGTCGGCGATCATCTCGCTGGTATCGAAGATGGATTGCATTTCGCGTTGAAATGTTTAGAGGAAGATGGTCGAGTCGTCATTGAGGAAAAATTAATCGGTGAGGAGTTTTCCGCGATGTTTCTCACCGACGGAAAAACGCTCGCCGCCCTGCCAGTTTCGCAAGATCACAAACGCGCTTTCGAGGACGACAAAGGTCCGAATACCGGAGGAATGGGATCGTATTCTGATGAGAATGGATCGCTTCCATTCTTGCGACCGGAAGATTTAGCAGCAGCGCGAGAAATTACTGAAAAAGTTCTTGTAGCGTTGAATTCCGAAACCGGCGAGACTTTTCGCGGGGTGATGTATGGCGGCTTTATCGCAACGAAAAACGGGATTAGATTGATCGAGTACAATGCCCGTTTCGGCGATCCGGAAGCACTGAATGTTTTGCCTATTCTCAAAACTGATTTTGTGGAAGTTATCCGCGCGGTGACAACGGGGAAATTGAGATCATTACCCCTTGAATTTGAAAAAAAAGCGACGGTCGTGAAATACGCTGTTCCTGAAGGGTATCCGAGCAATCCAGTTGTAGGCACGGAAATTAAATTACTTGGAATGCCGGAAGGCTGCCGTATTTATTTTGCCGCTGTTGATATTGATGACGAAGGGAGAATTCTCACTGGAACTTCTCGTGCGCTTGCATTCGTTGGTATTGCCGATTCTCTCGAAGCAGCAGAGCGAATCGCAGAGGCAGGTATTCAAAAAGCGGAAGGAAAGCTTTTTCATCGAAGAGACATCGGCACACCAATGCTGATCGAAAAAAGAATGAGACATATGAATTCTCTTCGAGGGTAATTTTTACAAATTATAAAATTTAAAATTATTTAAAATTATTTAAAATGTTTAATTCTCCAATTTTTTGGCTCGTAATCGCCGTTGTTGTTCCTGCAATTTTTTTCGTAATCTTAATTTCTCGCAGAAAAATAAAATTAACGAACGGCGAGGAGGCTTTCGTCCGCAATCAGTGGCGTATGATTGGAAAGGGACAGAGTCCCAAAAACGATATTCTCGAGGCAGATAAATTACTCGATTTTGCGTTAGAAAAATACGGCTATTCTGGAGGTTTGGGGGAAAAATTAAAAAAAGCAGGCAAACTTTTTTCCGACGAAAATGGGATATGGGTGGCACACAAAATACGGAATAAGCTCGCGCACGAAATCAATTTTCAGCCTTCCGAGTTTGAATTTCGATCGGCTTTAGAAAGCTATCGAAAAGCGCTTTTGGATTTGAAAATTAAACTTTAATGTGGTATAATTCAACGAATTGAAAACTAAAATAGAAAATGAAGTTTTATTACAGTGCCATTTCGACTCTGTCGAGAAAAAAACTCGTGGGTAGTGTTTCAACCAAATCGGAAGGTGAAGCGCGTGAAAAGTTAAACAAAGCCGGAATGGCGATTTTGTCGATTACGACGAATCAGCAGGATGATTGGAGTACTAAGAAGATTTATGAATTTGAGGTACTCGATAAAAGGAGCGAGAAATTTTCAGGAGAAATTGTCGCAAAAAACAGAGGTGAGGTTTACGATCGACTAGAAAAAGAGTTTAAATTCAAGAAAATAAATTACATTTGCGAATCCACCGCTTCCGAAGAGGAAAAAATCGAAGCCTATGAAAACAGTGTGCGAGAAATTATTTTGAAAAAACAGAAAGAAGAAGAAGAGGAAGCGGATGAAGAAATGCGTACTTTTTCGGGAAGCTTAAAGGCTCTCGCAAAAATGAAAATTACGGATGACAAAAAAGAACGCGAAGATCTAACGGAAAAGAAACCAACAGGGGATTCCGCAAAATTAGCGAATGAGGATGAAGAGGATTTCACCAAAAAGACAGAAGCGGATTTCGTACAATCTCAAAAAAACGAGGGAGGAGAAGTGAAAGCGATTGAGAAAGTTGAATTAGATGCAGATAGGAAAAATGAAGAAGGTCGAGAAGAAATTAAAAAGGAGATTAAAGAAAATGCGGAGGGTGATGAATCTAATTTAAAAAAAATCCAAATTTGGAAGAATAAATTTATCCGCTTTTTTCCAAGCTTTTCGAAAAATGCTTCAAAATTTTATTATTATTTCACGGAAATTGTGGTTCCTCCGAAAGGCAAAACACGTAACGATGGTTGGATAGAAATGAAGAAACTTCTTTTTCCCACTAGAGATCCTATCAAAATTGCAAAAATAAAAAACGAGGTGATGATGAAGTGGAAAGCCTTTTTTGAACGTCTTTGGATTTCTTTGGAAGAAGTAGTCGATGTGCTTGCCGCGGTTTTTCTCGCGTATTTCGCACTTGGAATACTCGCACTTTACATTAAAATTCCGCGGATTAGCGAGCTGGCGGAAAGCACATTGCGTGAAAACTTCACGATTCCTTTTTTTGCGGGAGTATTTATTTTCTTTCGCTTATTACTTTTAATCCGCGAAAAATTTACAAGCTGGAGCTTCCTTCGTACTTTATTGCTTTTTCTCGTTGGAGGTGCGGCGATTGGATTCGTGGGAATAAATCTGTTTTGAAACAGATTGGCGTAGCGCACCTAGAGAATGTAAAATTCAATCTCGATGTGGCCTTTTTTGGAAATTGGCGGAATTTTTCTTCCCACCTATAATCTCGCTCTCGCGATCGGGATTTTGGCAGGAGCTATCCAACTTTTTTTTGCAGCACGAAGAAAACGCGTGATCCTTCAATTTCTCGCGGATAATTTTTTCATTTTGCTTTTCGCCACTCTTTTCACTGCGCGGCTAGCGAAAGTTTTGCTTCATAATTATTCGTTGCTTGAGTTTCCGTTTTTTTGGACGGAAAATGGCGGGTTTAATTTTTTTGGTGGGATAATCGGATTCCTCGTTATCCTTGCGATTCTCTCTCGTCGCTACAACGAAAATTTTTTTACATGGCTTGACCTCACGATGCTCGCAACCATACCGGCACTTTTTTTTCATCACATCGGCACCTTCCTTACCGGTAGCGCGTACGGAACTCAAACTACACTTCCATGGGGAGTTACTTTCACGAATCCCGAGGCGGTGGGTTATTCCACCCTTCCGATTCATCCCACACAAATTTATGCGGCATTACTTATACTCGGACTTTTTATTTTTGCTTCCGCAATTTTTAAAAACACTGCCAAAACTGGTAAAACCGGTATTTTTCTCCTTCTCACACTTTCAATCACTTACTTTTTTCTTGATTTTCTACGGGGAGATAGCGCGCCTACTTTCGGACTTTTTCGTGCGAATCAATACTTCACTTTCGCTCTTGCTATCGTGGCAGCTATTCTCGTTGTAAAAACAAAGCAAAACGCACATGAAACCCGAAGTGGCGAGTTTCAAATTAATCCAAAAAACTGATGAATGAAATTCTTGATTATCTCGTGAATTTCCAACCCAACGATTGGTTTGGAATTAGCTTGCGCGGAATTTTTATTTACCTTTTTGTGCTTTGGATTGCGATCGTGATTTGGGTGGCGCGTGACAGCGTGGGAAGAAGTAGAAATCTTATTTTTCAGGTTTTTATGATTTTTCTCACAATCATTTTAAATATTTTTGGACTGCTGATTTACCTCATCGTTCGTCCCCAAAAAACTTTAATAGAAAAATACCATGAAGATCTAGAGTATCGTGCGTTAGTTGAAAACGAGGAACTTTGCCCGAAATGCGAGAAACCCCTACCGCTTGTTTTCCAATTTTGCCCTCACTGTGGAGAAGAAGCGCGTAAAGCTTGTAAAAAATGCCACAAACTTGTTTCCAAAAGTTGGAGTGTATGTCCATATTGCGGAAACAAAAAATCAACACAAAAAAAAGTGGAGCACAAAAAAAACAAACTTTGAGTCAGGCATTATAATCCCATCTGCTTTTTTAGTTTCGCTGCCGCTTCTTCATCTTTCTTCTTTTTGTCTTCTTGTTTCGCCTGCATCTCAATATCGTTCCAGTCATTTTTATGCTTTTCTTCGAGTCCTTTTAACTGATCTTCGTGTTTTTTATTTAGCTCGGAAAATTTCTTTTGCTCTTCTTCGAAAATCCGCATCAACTCATCAATTTGATACTGCGAGAGTTTCGGAATACTCGTGATAATTCGTTGTTTCTCGGTTTTTGTCAACGAAATCGATTTCGCAAGCAACTTCAAAAATTTCTTTTCGTCGAACTGCGTGTTCGGGTGTGCGGGAATCGGTACGCTCGTGATGAAACTATGGTCGTCCCCACCCGTGATGAATTGATCTTCACTCAACTCATCATCGTTTTGGAGAGGAGAAGAAGATTTTTTTTGGGGAGGAGCATCATCTCTCTGCGATGGAGACGGAACTTTACCCTCGTCGCCACCAATGGGCGGATTCGGATTTTTAGAATTTTCGTCAACCATTCGGAATCATTTTCCTTTAAATTCATCGAGAAATCAAATTTTTCCGCTAAAATTTCGCAGTATGAAAAAAATTATTGTTCTCGGATCAACTGGTTCAATTGGACGACAAACCCTCGAGGTGATACGTAAATTCCCACGTGAGTTCGAAGTGACAGGATTATCCGGCGGAAAGAATTGGAAATTTCTTGCAAAACAAATTCGAGAATTCCGACCGCGTTTTATTGCTACTCAAGCTCCTTTAAAATTTCCAAAATCAAAAATTCTCCCTCTCGAAAAAATTTCAGAAAAAAAATGCGATCTTATGGTTTCTGCAATTTCGGGAGTTGCGGGATTGCGACCAACACTGAAGGCAATCCAGAGGGGGAGAAAAATCGCACTCGCAAATAAGGAAAGTTTGGTACTCGCGGGAAGAGTAGTAATGCAGGAAGCAAAAAAATATCACTCAAAAATTCTGCCGATCGATTCAGAACATTCAGCAGTCTGGCAACTACTTGAAAAAATTCCACGATCCAAGGTTCGTAAAATAATTCTTACTGCGAGTGGCGGCGCACTTCGTGACACCCCGATTTCTGAATTTAAAAATATTTCTCCCGAAAAAGTGCTCGCACACCCGACATGGAAAATGGGAAAAAAAATTACACTCGACTGTGCGACAATGGCGAACAAAGCTTTTGAAATTATCGAAGCGGCGTATCTTTTTGATTTTCCGTTCGAAAAAATTGAAGCTGTGATTCATCCACAAAGTTTGGTTCACGCGATGGTCGAAACAGTGGACGGAAATATTTTTGCGCAACTTGCAATGCCCGACATGCGGTTGCCAATTCAACACGCTCTTTTTGATGGCGAGCGGAAGAAAAATTTAATCAAGCCACTTAATTTGACGGGTAATTTGGAGTTTCGGAAAATCGAGAAAATGAGATATCCGCTTTTTTTCACGATTCTGGAAGCAGCTGAAAAAGGTGGAATTTTTCCCGCAGTCGCAGCGGCAGCATCTGAAGTCTTTGGCAAAAAATTTTTAGCGGGAGATATAAAATTTTCTGAAATTGCGCACCTCACGAAAAAAGTTTTGCGCGAAACCCCACCGCAACCGGCAAATCTCAAAAATATTTTCACGGCGGTTGAAAAAATTAAAAATCAATTTGCATGAAAATTTCAGCAATTCTTCTCGCGGCTGGGGAGGGACGACGATTGAAAAAATCAGTGCCTAAATCATTCGTAAAAATTCAAAAGAAAGAGATGTTTTTACATTCATTAGAAATTTTCGAAAAACATCCACAAATTTTCGAAATCATACTCGTTGTTCCAAAATTAAAAATTTCCGTAGCAAAGAAATTAACAACGAATTTTAAAAAAGTTTCGAGTGTTGTCGGCGGCGGAAATTCGAGAATGGAAAGTTTGGCGGTGGGTTTGAAATTCGCGAAAAATGAATTTATCCTGTCGCAAAATGCCGCGAACCCATTTGTGACGGCAGGCGAAATTTTAAAATGTGTAAAATTTCTCAAAAAGTGGAAAGCAGTGGGTGTGGGACAGCGGGCGAATTCGACTGTCCGGATGAATGACTTTTCGGCAAACTTAGAGCGAATAAACTCGAAAACACTTAATCGCGAAAAAGTTTGGTTAATGGAAACTCCTCAAATTGTCGAAAAACGAATTTTGGAAAAGGGGTTGCGAATTGCAAAACGAAAAAAAATCGAGGCAACAGATGAACTGCAGCTCGCAGAGTTAGCTGGAATTCAAACGAAAGTGGTGATGGCAAATTCGCGGAATTTTAAAATTACGGAAAGTGAAGATTTGGGAAAAATTCCAAAATCCAAATTACAAATTACAAATAAAATCCAAATCTCAAATTCAAAAGATACGGAAAGAAGAATTGGACTTGGTCATGATTCCCACAAATTTTCACAGAAGAAAAAATCTTTGATTTTAGGTGGAATTCAAATTTCAAAAGAGGGGGGACTTGCGGCGAATTCAGATGGCGATGTGATTCTCCATGCGCTCACGAACGCAATTTCCTCCGCGCTCGGCGGTGGCTCGTTCTCGACTTTTGCCGATGGAATGTGCCATCGCGGTATTCGCGATTCAAAAAAATATTTAAAAGTTATTTTCGAAAAAATGCGCACCGAAGATTTCGCAATCGAAAATCTTGCGATTTCTATTGAAGGTAAAAGACCGAAATTAGAAAAACATTTTTCTAAAATTCGAAAAAACTTGAGTGGATTGCTGGAAATTGATTCGAAAAAAATCGGACTCACGGCGACAAGCGGGGAGGGACTCACG
>JAGLJE010000023.1 GCA_023142645.1 Candidatus Altimarinota bacterium
GACGGCGGAACATACGACATCGGTTTGCAAGCTCTCTCCGGCGCAGCGGAACGTGGACACGATTTTACTTTCATCTGCCTCGACAACGAAGGCTACATGAATACCGGCTATCAGCGTTCGAGTGCCTCTCCATTCGGTGCAGCAACCTCCACTTCACCGGCAGGGAAAAAAATTCACGGAAAGCAGACTGCACGGAAAGATATCGTCGGAATTTTAGCAGCGCACCGAATTCCGTATGTAGCGCAAGCCACGCCAGCAAATCACACCGATTTGATAAAGAAAGCCGCGAAAGCAATCAACACTCCCGGTCCGACTTTTTTGAATGTTTTTTCTCCGTGCCCTACGAACTGGAAATCGAAAACGAGCGAAGGAATTGAGATTTGCAAAAATGCGGTAGAAACAAATTTCTGGCCGCTCTTCGAGGTGGAGGAAGAAGTGTGGACAATTAACTATCAGCCGAAAAAACGGAAACCGATCGAAGAATTTTTGAAGGGGCAAAAAAGATTTCGTCATCTTTTAAAAAAAGAGAACGCGAAACTTAGAAGCCGTTTGCAACTCGATGTGGATGCGCGGTGGCAACGACTTTTGCAACTCTCGGAAATTCGGTAAAATAGCCTAGCTAATTTTATTTTTTAAACTTTTTAAAATGGCTGACGAAAATCGAAACAAGGATGAGCTCACCGAAGATGACCTCACGCTCGCGGGACAAAGTACGAGCGGCAAAGACGATGATGATTCCGATAACGAAGAGGAGAATGAAGACACAGATACTGATTCTGATGATTCCCAGCAGACTCTCGTAACACGCGAGGGTTTGAAGAATCTGAAAGACGAGCTTGAAGAGCTCGAAAATGTGAAACGAAAAGAGGTCGCACAGCGACTGAAAGAGGCGATTAGTTTCGGCGATTTAAGTGAAAATAGCGAATACGAGGATGCCAAAAATGAGCAAGCTCTCACTGAAAATCGAATCGCGGAATTAAAACGAATGATTAAAACCGCAAAAATTATCGCGGAAAAAAAGTCGAGCGGAAAGATAGTAAAAATTGGTTCGACGGTAAAAATTCAAAACCTCACCGACAAAGATGAGCCTGAAACTTACACTATCGTGGGCTCGACTGAAGCCAACCCGACCGAAGCGAAAATCTCGAATGAATCTCCGATTGGAGCATCCATCGTAGACAAGGAACAGGGTGACGAGGTGAGCGTGAAAGTTCCAGCAGGAGAATTGAAATACAAAATTTTGAAAGTGAGCTAATTCATTTTTATGATGCCGCGAAGGCGATTGCAAGCGCATCTGCCGCATCGTCTGGTCGTGGAATTTTTTCGAGAGCAAAAATCTCCTTCACCATTTTTTGAATCTGCTTTTTCTCCGCGCGACCGTAGCCCGTCACCGCTTGTTTGACCTGAAGCGGAGTAAGTTCCACGAGCGAAATTTGAAATTTTGCGGCAGTAAGCAGCACAACTCCGCGCGCTTGTGCCACTGCAAAAGCAGTCGTCTGATTTTTGAAAAAGAAAAGCGACTCCACTGCCACGAGATCAGGCATGTGGAGTTCGATTAATTCGTTTAAATTTTCAGAAATCTCAAGCAACCGTTCTTCAGGTGAAACCTTCGGGCGCGTAGAAATCACACCAAAATCGAGCGCGGACACCTCCCCGTCGATTTTTTCAATCACCGCGAAACCGGTAGTCGCCGTGCCGGGATCGATGCCGAGGATTTTCATGTGAGTTGATTTTAACAACTATGGGAGAATTAGCTTTTATGAAAGAGGTATTTACGGATACGAATTTTTGATATAATTGCAGCGTAAAGTTCGGATAAAAACCAGTTAGACGAAATTGCGAGTCCACCCAAAAATAGACAACTTATTAAATCACTTAATACAATTAAACTTATGATGAAAAATAAAAAAATACTTTATGGGACACTAATTGTTGTTACAATAATTATTGTTGGAAGTGGACTTTTATTACTTAAAAATTATGGGGGCATAGGTAATGCTTCGTATACCAGCCAGAAAGATACCTCATCTCATGAAGAAAAAAGAGTTGAGTTATTTGGTGAATTAAAAAATGCCAATTCTTTTGAAGATTGTGATACGATTTCTAAACAAATTATTGAATTGGGTCCAGTTTGTTCTGGAAGTATATGTGCTGAACCTGAACAAAATTACTGGGCATATATGACAGAATGCGTAGGAAATATAGCGATTAAAAAAAATAATTATAATTTATGCAAAAGCATTGCTTCTGAGAATAAATTTAGAGTATCCGCGTCTTTTGAGAATCATTGCATTTTAAGCTTTATGAGAAATTTTAAAGATAAAAGCAAAGCCGATGAAAATTTTAAATTCTTATGTGAAAATCTCGAAAACCCTGCCTATAGAGATGATTGTTTTGAATATTTAGCAACGCTCTCAGGAGATCATAACTTTTGTTTGGACATAACACGCGAAAATTTAAGACGCCAATGTCTTGACTATTTTGCATTTCGAAATAATGATTATTCTCTTTGCCAATCAGAGCGTAGCAAAGAAGCACTTAACATCCTTAGAGAAAATCAAGTATCTATTTGTAAAAAAATTAAGCGTTTTTATACAACAACTTCTAATTCAGGCCAACATCAAGAATGTTACATAGGATTTGCTATTCATAATCATAATCCCCTGATTTGCGATAAACTAAAATGGAAATATGATTATATGCTCGGAAGAGAATCAGATGATTTTGATAGGTGTAAACGGTTCAGTTCCGATTAATTATTATGAGCGGACTCGCAACTCAATGGGACGCTGCACTTTCGCTATCGCTCACCCTCGCCTAACAAGAGGATATACGGTTCAGCCCTCGGCTCGGACATCACCCAAATTTTTCTTCCACTTCATTCCAGAAAAACTTCTTTTATCCCTAATGTTATGTAACATACACTTTCTCAGTAAGCACCCTCTCATTCCATCGTTTTAAATTTCTCGGCGGTACAAAAACCTCATCAAATTCCACCCCAAATCTTTTCACAATTTCCTCCACACTTTCACCCTGACATCCAAACTCCCGCGTGCAATTCATCACGAGAATTTTTTGCGCATGGGACTTTTGAAATGCCTCGCGAAAACCAGCCACCGCGAAATTCACAAGTAGACTGCCGAAAAGACTGCCCGGACCCACCACAATTTTATCAGCTGCCGCGAGAATCTTCCTCACACGCGGATTCAGAATTGCTCTCGGTCGGAGAGAAATTTTCTTAACTTTTTTCCGCGCGAGCGAGCGCGGCGGGTAGTCAAATTTTTCTTCTCCGTGAATCCCCTCGCCGCTTTTCAAAATTCCAATAATTTCCGAAGCTGAAAACGAAACCGGCAGCACCTCCGCCGCTCCAAATTTACTAAAGATTTCGGTCGCCTCCCAAAAACCTTTCTCGCGAATCAAATCCGCGAGCGCCAAATTTCCGAGCGCATGTATCCCCTCTCGCCGTTCAAAGAATTTGCCAATCTCGCCCGCAGTCGCGGAAACGCACTTTCGAAAATCACCGACCGCCGGAATTCCGAATTTTTTACGAAGCAGTCCGGTTGAACCACCGTCGTCGAAAACAGTTACTACCGCGGAAACTTCCACTCCCCGCTTTTTATTCAATTCCGCGAGAAGCGGCGAAATCCCCGAACCGCCGCCGATGAGAACAATTCTTTGCATAAAAAATTCCCTCGCATTTTAACCCACACAGCCTAAAAGCAAGAGTTCGTGATATTCTGAAAACTGTTCTCAAAAAAATAAAAGGTCGTTTTGTGAAAAATTTTAATTTCCAAATCCCAAATCTCAATTTCCAAATAAGCACTAAATTCGAGAGCTTCGAGCAGCTTGAATTAATTTAGAATTTGGTAATTATTTGAAAATTGTAAATTGATAATTGAAAATTCTGTACTCAAAAATTGAACCGACTTTACCTTTTAACAACTCTCGTGAACCCCTAAGTCGCCGCATCTTCCTTGTCCTTCAAAGCAATCTTTTGCTTTTCGACCAACGCATTCAAAACCGCCCGTGTCTTCGGACCGAAACTACCCGCTCCGTAATCTTCTATCGACTCCAGAATTTCCGATTTGATCTGAAAATCAATCACCGCGATTTCAGTAGCTTCGTCAAATTCTCCCGAAATTTCTAATTCTGAATAGCCAATCTTCACGAGAACTTTTTGCAGCTTTTTGACTTCTTCGCTCGAATCCCCACGCGCCAAACTTTTTTGAAATTCAGGAGTGTAGGCAATCCACACCGCGCGGTTCCATTCTGGGTTCATCGGAAGCGAGGGTAATACGAGCAAACTTTTTTGCAAACTTTTTTTGAAAGCCGTGAGAGTCTTCGGACCGAAATAACCCGCTCCATAGCTCTCGCGAGTTTCAAGAATTTTCGCGGAAATTTGGAAAGCAATCACCGCCTCGCGAGTGGCAGAATTATATTCGCTGGAAATTTCATTTTCGAAAAATCCCAGCTCCTTCAGACCCGCTTGTAATTTTTCAACAGACTCGCCGGAATCTTCCGGGGCGGCAGTTTTTGCCGGAATGCGTGCGGCTATCATATTTTCGAATTCCCCTTCCCTCTTATCTAGTGCACTCGAAAGAGCCAGCCGAGTTTGCTTGCCGAAATAACCCGCGCCGAATTCGTCGCGCGAAGCGAGCACCCCGTTAACTTTTTGAAATTCGAAAACACAATTTTCCATCCTTTCATTATAAATTCCGTTCACCTCGCACTCATAAAAACCCGTTTCTGTAAGAGCGATCTGCAAATCGCGAACGAGCTCGCCGCGATCGCCAATCGAGAGCGTAGCCGAAAATCGCGAATTCTTCGCAAGATTTTTTTGAATCACTGCCGCTCCACTGCCAGAAGTCGCGTTTGTCTTTGCAAGAAGAGAAGCTGGCGGCTGCCAACTTCGTTTAAAAACTTCAACATTCAAGCTCTCTCGAGTCTGCGGACCGAGCATTCCCGCTCCAGCAGAATCCGCTGAGGCAACAATTTTGCGAGCGAGCTGATAGCCGAGCAGTGCCCTTTGGGTTGCTTCATTAAAAAATCCATCCACTGAGCTTCGAAAATAACCGTAAGTTTTTAGCTCTTCTTGCAACCGCAAAACTACATCACCCGAATCACCGATTTGTAAATCAGCCACAAAAACCGGACTCATCGTCGGCAGCGTGAAACTTTCCGCGATCGAATGACTTGCCGGATAAACCTTCGCGTGAACTGTCCGAACCCCCCACTGTAACGCGCGAGCCAAACCTTCTTCTCCCCGACCCATCCAAACATCGAGTCGATCGTGTGTCGCAATCGCACGCTCACCGGC
>JAGLJE010000024.1 GCA_023142645.1 Candidatus Altimarinota bacterium
TTTTACAATCGCTCCTCCTCGATCATGAATCGCACCCACACCAAGCCCCGGAATTTCGATTTTCATTCCGAAAGGATATGATTTCGGTGCGGCAAGCATCCCCGGATAAACTTGCGTGCCATCCGCTCCGTTCGTGCCATTGCCGTTTAATCTTTTATCCGCCTCGAAACTTCCGCGAAAATAAACTCGCTGATTCGGCAGCGGAGAATAATAAGCCGAAATCACGAAGCTCGCCTCGTACGGTTCGAAGTCGGTGGAGGCAAAACTCGTAGGCGCGAAACTCACGAGGATCGCGAGAGATAACAAAATCCCGAGAAGCTTTTGTATTGGTTTTTGCATTTTTGAATCCGATTATCTTAGCAAAAAAAGACGGTTTGCTCAAGCGAGAGAACTTGCAAGAAAGAAAATTCTATGGGATTGTTTTTTATTTTCGTCGCCTTAATCCAATAAACTTACATCCAACTCCTCATATTGTTTCAACTTTTCTACAAATATTTTTTTTACCTCTTTTAATCTTTCTTCCGAATTCGCCTCGAAACGAAGCGTAAGAAATGGCGAGGTGTTCGACGCGCGAATCAAACCCCAACTTTTATCGGTGAAATTCACACGCACACCATCCAGCAAATCACAGCTTGGAAAATCGCGTAAAAACTCGGCAACGACTTTCTTCATCACTTCAAATTTTTTGGCATCACTAATTGGCAGTTTGATCTCCGGTGTGGCATGTGTCGTCGGAACGTCGGCGAGATGCGCGGAGATTTTTTTGTCAGAATAGGAAAGAATGCTGGCTAGCTTCGCCGCAGCAAGCAGCGCGTCATCCACCCCGAAATAATTTTCGCCGAAAAACATGTGACCGCTAACCTCCCCCGCGAGCAACGCACCATCCTCCTTCATTTTTCGCTTAATAAACGAATGACCCGTCTTCCACCGCAACGGAACTCCCCCCAGCCGCTCAACTTCGGAAGCGAGAACATGCGTGCATTTCACATCGAAAATCACCTCCGCCCCCGGATTTCGCGGCAGCAAATCGCGTGCGAAAAGAATAAGAATCCGGTCGGTCGGAATGATTTCACCGTGCTCATCGACAACACCGATCCGATCACCATCCCCATCGAAAGCGAAACCAATATCCGCTTTTGTTTCAATAACTTTTTTTTGCAAATCTTTTAGGCTCTCAACATTTTCAGGATTCGGCATATGGTTGGGAAAATTCCCATCAGGATTGCAGTAAAGTTCGACAACCTCGAAACCAATTTCGTTGAAAAAGTCAGGGGCAAAGTAACCGGCAGTGCCGTTACCACAGTCGAGGACGACTTTTAATTTTTTGGAAATCGGCGCGAGCGACTTCAGCTTTTCGAAATACTCTTTTTTGAAATCTGCCTTTTCGACTTTTCCGTCTTTCTGAACTTCAAAATCTTCTGGCGAATTCATCCGTCCACCGATATTTTGCAGCTCTTCAGAAGTGAGCGGAATCGCGCCGCGGTGGATTAGTTTAAAGCCGTTGTATTCTTTCGGATTATGAGAAGCAGTAAGAGCAATTCCCCCATCAAGTTTCTCGTTACAAACCGCGAAATAAAGATATGGACTCGTTGCATGACCAATATCAAGCACTTCCGCCCCCGCCTCGACCAGCCCCTCGATAAGCGCGGTATTCAATTCTTCACCCGTCAACCGATCATCGCGACCGACCGCAAGTTTTGGATTCGAAATCCCGAGTTCGCGGACAAACTCATGCGCAAGTCTCCGCGCAAATGCAGACGTAATTTCAGGAGCATCGCCCATCGCAACCCCACGTATGTCATATGCCCGAAAGACGTGAATTGAAAAGCTCATTTTTAAAAATTAAAGTGTGCGAAATTCTTCGCGTAAAAATTCTTTCCATTTCTTATCTTTCAATGCGCGCGCGTAAATAAAAATATCCTTATCTCCTCTCCCGCTCAAATTCACCACAATCGATTTATTTTTCAATTTCGGAGCAATTTTGAAAGCATACGCAAGCGCGTGCGAACTTTCGAGTGCCGGAATGATTCCTTCATTTTCCATCAAAATTTGCGCGGCTTTCAGGACTTCCGGATCACGCGCAGAAACATATTCCGCCCTCCCGCTTGCAGCCAGCGCAGAATGTTCGGGTCCGATGCCGGGATGATCAAGACCAGCCGCAATTGAGTGCGTGGCGGCAAGATTACCGATAGAAGTTTGGAGC
>JAGLJE010000025.1 GCA_023142645.1 Candidatus Altimarinota bacterium
CTTGAAAAATGAAGATTTGGGAGGTAGGGAAACTTGAAATCAGAGTAGTTTTATGGTACAATTGAAAGAAATAAAGATGCAAAAACTGAATCTGAAAAAACGATTCGCCAAAACTTTGCTCGCGGTGTTGCTGCTTGCGGGAATATTTTTCGCGATGGCAGGAGAGGTGAGGGCGGGAACAGGAGTGGAGGGGTCTGCCTGCATGCAAGATCGCGATTGCAAAAGCAATTATTGTCTTGAAAAAGTGTGCACTATGGTATTTGAAGTCGGTTTACAGACGCCGTTCGCGAAGCCGCCAGACATTCCTTGTAAAAAGACGGAAGATGAAGATGTTTATGTAACGCAAGATGGCTATCTTTGGGTTTGTCGGAAGGGATCGAAAGAATGGGTGCAGATAATCCGCGGGGAGGATGGCGGCGAGATTCTCGAAAACTACGCGGCGATGCTTTATAAGTGGCTCGCGGGATTTATCGGAATTGTTGCAGTTTTAGTATTGATCATCGGTGGAATTCAAATCACTACCGCCGGAGCGAATCAAGAGGGGCTGCAGAGCGGCAAAGATCGGATCATCGCTGCGTTCGTCGGACTCGCGCTACTTTTTCTTTCAAGTCTCATTCTCTATACGATTAATCCGACTTTTTTTGGCGGAGGCACGGAGATTGAAAAAGAAGTTGCAGAAGAATGATTCGTTTAAAAATTAAAAAATGTTTCGCAAAATTTTCATCACGTTTGCAGTCGGTTTCCTCGCTTTTGCGTCGGTTTCGGCCGTCGAGGATTCGACAACTGTATCTACAGATGTAGACGAAACAGCCGCTGTCGAAAAGTCGCTACCGCCCGAATTAATCGGCGGCTCGTTGCTCCCGGGCACTTCAGAGGGTGTCAAAGAAGCTGTGAAAAATCAGGAAGGGGAGGATTTAAACACTGCCGAAAAAAAATTACAGTGGTTGCAAACCACTTTTATTCGAAATGTAATCAGCCAGCTTATCGGCTGGACGGCTGCGCTCGCGGTTGTTTTTCTTATTTTCGGCGGCTATCAATATCTAACATCGGTGGGTAACGACGAGCAAATTAAATCGGCGCACAAAACGATTACATGGAGTCTCGCGGGGTTGTTGCTTGCGCTACTCGCGTTTGCGATTGTGCAGATTTTAGTGAATATTAAATTCGATACTGCTCCTTCCTCGAATCTTCTCGCAGCGGATGTGTCGCAAATCCTTCCGCTTACGGAAGAGGGTTGGGATAAGATAGGAGAGATTGCAAATTTGCCGCGGGGCGATTTCAAAACAGAATTTCTGCCGGTAGTTGCTCGTTTCCTGATTTATGGAATGGCTTTCGTGGCATTTCTCGTCTTTTTCGTAGCGGGAGCGTGGCTAGTTGTTGGTTGGGGCAATGATGAATCTGTTAAAAAAGCTAAGAACGCGATCATCTGGGGAGTCGTAGGACTGGCTTTCGCGGCGGCGAGCTACGCGCTCGTGAAAGGTTTACTGGGAGTTGATTTGAGTTGGGAAGAGGAGGTTGCGGAGGTTGTGGATGTCGAGACCGTTGAGGAAGGAACTGTTGAAATTGAAGATGAAAAAGAAGATAAAGAGTAGAAAAAGGATCCAGAAATCATTTACATATAATTTCAGGCATCTAAAAAGGAGTAGGCATTCAAATCCTTGTTTCGTGAGTGTTAAAACTACTCAATCCGCATATACCAAAACCTCGCTCAAATTCCCAATCTTTTTGTCTCCCCATTTCTTCGTCTGGTAGCCTAGGCTCAAGCCGCACGCTTCGAAAAGACAGCGGTCGGATTTGCCGTCACCGACAGCTACAGTCTCATCTTTTTTCACTCCCAATTTTCGCAATAACCGCTGCGTTGCTTTTTTCTTACACACCCACAGCCCGCAACATTTTCCACTTGAATCGTCATACGGCGAAACCTTCAATTTTCCGGTGAACCTTTTGGATTTGTCGCGTGCAAGGATGGGGCAAACAAAATAAGGAACTTTCAATTTTCCGGCAAAGTACTCAACTACCGGTGAAAACGCGGATGAAATAATCCGAATTTTATAACGCTGCTGTCGTAACACCTCAATAACGCGGGCGGCATGCGAACTTATTGGAATTTTCTCACAAATGGCGGAGATCTCCCGTTGTGTTCGTCCGCGAAAATGGCAAGCAAGCGATTGCGTGATCTTGCGATCAGGTATTTCTCCCCGCGCAACTTTTCGTCGTAGACTATTTAACTCCTTCGTGAAACCCCACTCTTTCGCGAAAAATTCAATACTGCTACCGGTGATCAAAGTTTTATCGAGATCAAAGATAACAAGCTTGTGGCGGTGGGAGATTAGTTTCGTTTCAGACAGAATCGTGCGAATCACTTCTTTCGACATTTCTGCGAGGTTTTCAATGCTCTGATGTTTGTGTTCTTTTTTGCCGAACGAGACTTCGCGAATAGCTAACTTTTTCTTAGCCGCTTGTAAAACGAGTTGAATATCTACCCCCCAGCCTTCTTCGATTTTGCCGAACCGAAATTTTCGACGGTGCAGTGCGAATTCACCGGAAAGTGGATAGTCGAGTTTCACGGTAGGGCAGACGATTTTTAGCAGCGGTCGAACGACGAGCTGCGTGACTCGTCCCGACGAGATATCGTACGCGGCTTTCACGAAATCGGCTTCGCCTGAAAGTAATGGTGCGATCAGTTTTTTAATTTTCGCGGGAGTGATGTTACCAAGATCGGCATCGAGAAAAACGAGGTGGTCGTGTTTCGCGTGTCGCGCTCCAGTCCGCAGTGCCGCTCCTTTCCCAATATTAACTTCATGTCGAACGACTCGCGCACCGTGCTTCCGCGCTGCCGCGACTGTTTCATCTGAACTGCCGTCATCGATTACGAGAATTTCACAAATTTCGCTCACGCGCCGTGCGACAGCAATCACGCGTCCGACTCGTTGCTCTTCGTTGAATGCTGGAATAATGCACGAAACGCCGGTAACTTTTTTATTCTTCTTCATTTTTGCACTTACGCTCTTCAAATTAGCATGTTTACAGGTAAAAAGCCAAAAACATGTCAGATAAAATATCTGAAAAATTAAGGTGATCGTAACAAAAAAAGCGCAAGGAAAAGAGTCGTTATTGACTGAAAGCAACGACTCTTTATTCCCCTCTCGGATTACTGTTGTTCCGGTTTTAGTGGACTCTGAGAGTGCCGGGGTCCAATACCCCAACCCCACGAAAACGTGGTTTCGGTCTTGGTTTTTTTGGGAGTAGGCAGAGCGATGAACTGTTCTAATTCCGAAGGGGTTAATTGCTGTGATTCACCCCTTGCTTCGTCATAGATGAAGCAAATTGCGCTTGCGCGATTAATTTTCGCGAGCGTTTTTGTAGCTCCCTTTTTCGTCCGGAACAATATGTTCGTCCCAGATTTATTATCCCAACAGAGTCCGATTAACTCGGCTGAATGGGAGGAGTTTATGGAATAAATTCCCCATCCGATGATACACAGGACTATTATCAGTCCTGCTACGATACTAATGATTACTATGCCTTTTTTCTTTTTTGCCATGACATCTTCCTCCATTTTTTTCGTTAATTTATTTTTTCAATCCCGAGAATCTAGAAGCCAAAAGTTTAGTTGCTCGGCTCTCGGAATTGATGATTTTGTTCAGTAGAGAGGGGATCTGCTTTCGGAATTGTGGCTTTCTGTGAAGATTCCACAATTCACTTGAAGTCAGATGACTCCCTACTGGATGGGATTTCAAAGGACGACGATTTCCATGTTGCTTTTAACGGTGTGTAATTTAACAAGTTTATTAAATCTTGTCAAGAGTGAACAGAGTACACATTAAACTCGAAAAATTAAGGTAAAATTAAAAAGATAATTCAAGCGATGCCGTCTCGTAAAATTAAAAAATCCCGTAAAAACAGAATTGCGATTCTGCATTATTCGTACCCTCCGGTGGTCGGGGGAGTCGAGTTTGTGATGGAGGGTCACGCTAATCTTCTCGCGGAAATGGGTTTTCCTGTAAAAATAATCACCGCTACTGGCGGAGAGGAAAATAGTAATCCGAACATTGAAATTGCGAAAATTAGCGAGATTGATAGCAGTAATCCTGTTATCAAAAAATGTTTCCAAAAAGACGGAAGCATCAAAAAAACGGAGTTCGAATTAGCCAAAAAACTTTTGAAAAAGAAGCTAGCGAAATCACTTTCGGGAGTTTCGAAATGTTTCGTTCATAATATTATGACGATGCATTTCAATACCGTGCTGACGGCAGCGATATTTGATCTGATGGACGAGCTGAAAAATATTAAATTTATTGTGTGGTGTCACGATGCTAGTCTCATTAATCTCGATTATCATTTTCGTCTAAAAAATGAATATCCTTTAAATCTACTCGGTAAAATTAATCGAAAAGCCAAATATGTGACAATTTCAAAAGAAAGGCAAAAGCAAATAGCTGAGTTGTTCGGAGTCAAGAAAAATTTAATCAAAAGTGTTCCCAATGGTATTGATATCAAAAAACTTTTGAACATCGATTCTGAAATTTGGAAGTTCGCTTCCGACTTTGGATTTTTCGAAAAAGATATTATCGCGCTTTTCCCCACGCGTATTTTGGAGAGAAAAAATATTGAAAAAGGAATTGATATTATTTGCGAGCTCAAAAATCTCGGGCTGAAAGTTTCATATGTGATTACCGGAATGCCCGATCCTCACAACAAAGCCACGGCCAAGTATTACGATTTTTTACGAAAATATATAAAAAAGAAAAAAGTAGAAAAGGATGTTATTTTCGTGGCGGACACTAAACAATCAGATGGATCGAAATTCAAAATCGACTTAAATAAGTTGAGGAGTCTTTACAATCTTTGCGATATTCTCCTGATGCCTTCGAAACAGGAAGGGTTTGGTTTGCCTTTGCTCGAGGCCGGGATTTTTCGAATGCCGATTTTTTGCAGCAATGTGAGTCCGCTGCCGGATATTTTCGCAGAGAATGCGAATTATTTCGAGCTGAAAGAAAGTCCCGCCAAAATCGCCAAACATATTGCGAGTGTTTGCGATAATGATTCAGCTTTTAAGAATTTCAAAAAAGTAATGCTGGATTATTCTTGGCCGTCGATTTACAAAAAACACATTCACAAACTCATTTCCCAAAAATAAAGACAGTTAAAATTACACTAGATAATAAATTCCATAAGGTAATACCTTCCCATTAAATTGCTTTCGCCGTATTAAGTCGATTTTTTCGAGATATTTATTGATTTTGACTTTTTCTCCGCTGACATTGATTATGACCATCAAACCTCTGTTGTGCTCCGTAACAAGTAATCTTTGGTCGCTTTTTACAGTTTTTTCTCTGCGATAAGGATTGAATTGGCATATTTTTTTTCTAGTGTTCAGCAATTTTAGATATGCCTTGAGCACCTGATGTCTCAACGATTTTTTGTCTTGAAGTTCTTTTTCTATTTTTTTAAACTTCAATTTTTGTCTATTCACGCTTCTTTTTATTCCGCTTTTTTTCGCCGCTTTAACATTATTCCTCGAACCCAAAAGGCTCTGGATGTATATTCCCGGAATTCCCTTCGCACTAAGCAAAATCGCTTGCGATGCAATAAATCTTTTCACATCTTCGTCGGTTGGTGCTTTTGGATTATTTATCGCGTCGTAAAAAGAAATATTGAGTTCGTAGGGAACTTCATTTCCACCTGAAAGAGATTTGTACGAAGTAAATCCTCCGTGATTTGTGATAGTTTTTGCAAGATTTTGACGCTCTGTTTTTGTTAGGAAATCTTTTGCGCTCAATACACCCACACCATCGTGCGAAGCCAAGAAGTTGAAGAAAATATTTTTTGTATCTAAATTTTCCAGTAAGCGAAAAAATCGATTTAAGTTACTTGCCTTTTCTCTAGCGAATGCATCGAGAACGATTGGCGGTAAAGCAAATTGATAAACCAATCTGGCTTCATCACCATTGTGTCCGAAGTAGGAAACATTTTCTTTGTGAGGCAAGTTCGTCTCTGTGAGTATCATCGCGTATGGTGCGACACATTTCAGAATATCGTGAAATAATTTCACCACAAAGTGTGCCTTTTTTAAATTTAGGCAGCTTGTTCCGAGTTCTTTCCAGATGTAGGCGATCGCGTCTATCCTCAATACTTCAGCCCCCTGACTTAAATAAAAAAGCATCACATCAATAATTTCCAGTAAAACTTCCGGATTCTTGTAATTGAGGTCGACTTGATCTTCGCTGAAAGTAGTCCAAACAAATTTATCCCCTTTTTTGGTTTTGAATTTTGTAAGCAACGGACTGGTTCTTGGTCGGAATACTTTCGAGGTGTTTACCTTCTTGTCGAAATGAATGAAGTAATCTTGATATTTTTCCTCGCCATTCAAAAATCCTCCGAACCATTTGGATTTCGTGGAAATGTGATTCAAAACGAGATCCACCATTAAACGATAATCTTTTCCGATTTTCCGCACATCTTCCCAGCTTCCAAGTTTGGCATCAACTTTTTTGTAATCAATAACAGAAAAGCCATCGTCCGAGCTGGAAGGAAAAAAGGGCAGGATATGCACTCCGCTTATCGATTTCTTTATCCTAGTCTTTAGAAATTCATGAAGCGTTTTGAGAGGTTTCTCGCCTTTTTTTGAGATGCTGTCTCCGTAGGTGATGAGGACAGAATCCGCGTGAGTCAGACAAACTTTGTTGTGGTATTTTTTTTTCTTCGCCAAAATTATTTTATCCGATTTATATTTGTCGAGCAGTTTTTTCAGTCGCGGCAAAATTCTCCCGACATCTTTCGCGGAATAAAGATAATGTAATCTTTCCTCAATTTGTTTCAATGTTGGCATATTGGTTTTTTTACTCTTCTCATTTTAACAGAAAAACTTTGATTTAGCAAGATTGGGAGCGGAAGTTCTTCGTTTTGTTATTATTAGGTAATATAAAATAATTAAAATATGAATTTGAATCAGAGTAAACGAGTTCTGTTTGTCGGGTATCGTGGTAAACAAGCACATATTGAACCGGTCCGATTAGCGGGCATTACACTTTTTCTTTTGATTGAGGAGAAAGAAATGAAAGATGAGTATCTATCGCTATTTGAAAATGTTTTTACCGTTAAAGACTCATTTGATTGGAAAGAAATTCTTTCGGTAATTAAAGATTTTCAATTTGACGGTGTGCTTACTCGCTACGAGGATTTTATTGAGCAAACTTCCGCGCTGGCAGAATATTTTGGCGCAAAAGGAATTGACTTCAAGAACTCGGTAAATTTTCGCAACAAATATTTGATGAAAAAAGCTTTCGTGGCAAGCGGAGTACCTTCGGCTGATTTTGCACTGATTAGCTCGTTCGATGAAGTTGCGCCTTTTTTAGAAAAGCATTCGTTTCCACTTATTCTCAAACAAATTTCTGGTATTCATTCTAAATTTGTAACAAAAGTAAATTCACCAGAGGATCTCAAAAAAACGCTTTTTGATTTTCAAAAACAACTGCCTCAATCAAGTGATAATTTGCAGAAAAAGTTCAGCAATTATCCAAAATCAACTGAAACTCCCAATCCACTAACGCATTTTCTTTTGGAGGAGTGTGTTGTTGGAATGGAGCTTACGATTGACACTTTTGTGGTTGGCAGTGAAATGTTTTTTACTCCGATTTGTCGATATATTTTGCCGGAGGAGGTGGGGATTGATGATGTTTGTCTACCGATTCGAATCATGCCTTGCGACTTGAATGCAGAAGAGGAGAAATTTATTCTCAAGATTGTCGAAAAAGGGCTGCGAGCTTTGGGAGCAGACTACTGCGCCACTCATACCGAAGTTTTTTATGATCGTGGAAAAGGTGAAGCTCATATTATTGAGATTGCTGCTCGCGGCGGAGGATTTCGGGCGGAGATGTGCGAAGCAGCTCGCGGTGACGATTATAACCTGGTAGTAGTAAATGCAGCTCTCGGCATCCAACCGCAATTATCAGAAAAGCATTTGGCTTACGCAGCAGTCGTGGAAGTATTCAGTCCGCGAAATGGCAAACTTGCGAAGATCGATTACAGCGTTCTCAAAAATCAAAAAGACATCTCGCATCTCACGATAAACAAAAAAATCGATGAAGAAGTTGGTTTAGCTCGAAACGGAAAGAGTTTTATCGTGAAGTTTTTACTAAAAGCTGACAACTACGAAAGTGCGCGACGGAGATCGATTGAGTTTTTAAATGAAGTAAGAAAAACAATTGTGGTTAAATAGGGAAGAAAATGAAAAAGCTTCCAATTTTGATTGCGCTGTCGCATTCTACAAACTACCTTCCCGAAGAAGTGGTGAAAAAGACGCGCATTTCAAAAAAAACACGCGAGCAATATTTCGATGTTGGCAGCAAAGAAATTTTCGATTTACCTGATTGTCATCTTGTGGCGGCTCGGTATTCTCGACTTTACTGCGACCTCAATCGTGCGTCGGATCAAGTGGCAGAAAATAATATGAAAAATCGTAGCGGAGTAGTTTTGCTACGCACGATGCAAGGTTATCAAATATACAAAACTTCACCACAAAAACCGGATTATTCCACTCGAATTGTCGAGCATCAAAGATTTTTTCAGGAAATCCGTTCGATTATTAAGAAAGAAAAAATCCATTTTTTCATTGCAGGGCATACGATGTTTACTAATTCTCCAACTTCTAATTCAGAAAAATGTAGATCAGATGTTATGTTGTCGAATAGTGATTACTGCACTTGCACAGCATACACACTCAATTTATTGAAAGTTGAATTTAAAAAGGTGGGCTACAGCGTTTCAGTAAACAAACCGTTTAAGGGTGGGTTCCTGCTGAATTATTTCTGCCACCGCGACAGGTTGCAGGGTGTGCAAATCGAATTTAGAAGAGGGTTGATTGTTAATGAAAAAACTTTTGAAATTAATGAAAAAATGGTATCAGTTCACAATAAAAAAATGGACAAAGTAGTCCGAAAATTTTTTAACAAGCTTCAAAAAAACTTCAAATAATTGCTTTGAAAATCGCTTCCGAGAAGCCAAAACTTCTGCTAAACTCCCGCAGATTTAAGTTTTTTTTGAATGTCTTCCAAATACACTGCTGATCAAATTCAGGTTCTCGAGGGGCTCGCACCCGTTCGCAAGCGCCCGGGAATGTATATCGGTTCGACCGATTCGCGCGGGTTGCACCATCTCATTTGGGAAGTAGTTGACAATTCAATTGACGAGGCGATGGCGGGTTACGCGACTGAAATTAAAATTATTCTTCAAAAAGACGGTGGTTGTTCAGTGGAGGACGATGGTCGTGGAATTCCGATTGAGAAACACAAAACTACCGGTGTTTCTGCGCTCGAAACAGTTCTCACCGTTCTTCACGCCGGCGGAAAATTCGGCGGAGAGGATTCTGGCTACAAAGTTTCCGGCGGACTGCATGGTGTCGGTGTTTCTGTTGTCAACGCTCTTTCCAGCAAAATCGTGGCGGAAGTTTTTCGCGACGGGAAACATTATTTGCAAGAATTTCACGATGGCGGTAAGCCGATCAACGGTTTAAAAACGATTGGCAGCTCAAAACAAACCGGCACGAAAATCACTTTTTACCCGGACCCCGCAATTTTCAAAGAGGGGATAGAATTCAAGCTTGAGGCGGTTCTCACGCGCTTGCGACAGCAGGCGTATCTCACGAAAGGAATCAGAATCGCGATTCTTGATGAGAGGGTAGGGAGACGGTACAAATTTTATTTCGAAGGAGGAATCAAGTCGTATGTTGCGAATTTAAACCAAAATCGTGAGCGGTTGACGGATGTTTTTTATATCGAAAAGGAAGTTCCGGACGCGCTTGTCGAGGTGGCATTGCAGTACACGAATGCTTTCAATGAAGAAGTTTTTAGCTTTGCGAACAACATTCATACTGTTGACGGCGGCACGCATCTCACTGGATTCCGCACAGCACTCACCCGTGAAATCAATTCGTACGCGCGGAAGACAGGATTGTTGAAAGATAACGAAGTAAATCTCACCGCTGAAGATGTTCGCGAAGGAATGACGGCGATTATTTCGGTGAAAGTTCGTGATCCACAATTCGAAGGGCAAACGAAAGGAAAGCTCGGCAATGCAGAAGTTCAATCTGCCGTGAATACCGTGTTTGGCGAGGCGTTTGGAAATTATCTCGAGGAGAAGCCGGCTGATGCGAAGGCGATTGTCGGGAAATGCGCGCTCGCGGCTCGTGCTCGGATTGCGGCGCGGGCAGCTCGAGATACGGTTCTTCGAAAAGGCGCGCTCGAAGGTTCGAATCTTCCCGGGAAACTTGCTGACTGCAGTTCGCGCAAGCCGGAGGAAAGCGAACTCTATATCGTCGAGGGTGATTCCGCCGGGGGTTCAGCGAAGCAGGGGAGGGATCGGCACACGCAAGCTATTCTCCCGCTGCGCGGAAAGATTCTTAATGTCGAACAGGCTCGACTCGATCGAATGTTGGCAAATAACGAAGTTAAAAATCTTATCCTTGCACTCGGGACAAGTATTGGCGAGACTTTCGATTTAAAAAAACTGCGCTACCATCGTATCGTGATCATGACGGATGCAGATGTTGATGGCAGCCACATTCGGACGTTGCTACTCACGCTTTTTTACCGCCATTTTCGAACGCTCGTTGACGGCGGGTTTGTTTATATCGCCGTGCCACCGCTTTATAAAATTGCGAAAGGCAAGCAGGTTTGGTATGCATATACAGAAGAGGAAAAAGCGGAAATTCTGAAACGCGAAAAATTAGTTGTGGCGGAAATTTTCGAGAATAATGAGGAGGTCGAAGAAGATTCTGAGGAAACAAAGGAGACGAAAAAGAAAAGTGTGGGCGGGGTGAAGATTCAACGATACAAAGGTCTCGGTGAGATGAATCCCGAGCAGCTATGGGAGACGACGATGGATCCGGAGCGACGAATTCAATTGCGGGTGGCGGTTGAAGATGCAGAAAAAGCGAATCAAATTTTCGAAACCTTGATGGGTCCGGAAGTCCCACCGCGGCGTAAGTTCATTCAAACTCACGCGAAGAGCGTTGTGAATTTGGATATTTGATTTATCTATTGATTAAAAAGAATAAAAATATTCGTGGAGGCAGACCATTTGTGGCAGGTACAGGAGTTAGTGTTTCCGCAATTTTATGCGCGCTTTCTAGTGGAAAAACAGAGAAGCAAATTATTAGTCAAGCAAGAAAAATGAATATTCCGCTAAAAAGTTTTCACATCCGGGATGCTCTAAGTTATTCCGCTGAAAAAATTAAATGACATAAGAAAAAGGAATTCTGACTATAGTTCTCTCAAATAATCCAAATTCACTCCACCCCTCCCTCCAGCTCTTTAGTTTCTTCGAGCTGAATTTTGATTTTTCCGAGTACACTTCGTAAAACGAATTCCGCAAATTCCTCTGTTTTTCGGAACTCGGTTTCTAACTTATTCTTCTCAAAAAAATCGCGGAGAATGAAAGTGGTGAGTTTCTGTAAACTCGGGAAAAGCTTGTCTTCCGGCGAAATCGCGGTCGTGAGGAGACGAGTGGGTTGCGTGAGTCCGAATTCCAGCAACCCGAAACTCCACACATCGAGAGCCTGTTTAATTTCCGGCGGGAATTCTCCTCTCGTCACCAAAGTGCGGTTTCCGACTTTTGGAGCTTCGAGCAGTTGTGCGGATTCGCCGAGCATCACTTCGAATTCTTTCTGAGCCTCCGCTTCGACGAGTGCGAGAATTCCGAGAATAAGACCGGCGGGAATATTGTGATCGAGACATCTAGAAATCAGCAGCATCACTGCGGTATTCGAATGGGTTTGCAGGAATTTCCCGATTACTTTCGCTAGCCGATTATCTTTCGCGCGAGCTTTTTGCTCCGATTTTTTTAGAGCTTTTTGCGACTTTTGTGTTTTTTTCATCTGATCACGAAAAACCTCGTCCGAAGCCTCCGCCGCTTTTGCGCCAGCTTCTTCATTGTCGAGCGGATTGAGGTTTTCGAGTCCCATTCAGTGATCAATAATCGATGTTTAATTAACTAACAATTGCACATTGTACATTGCAAATTGTAGATTGATTTACTCTTCGTTTTCCTCCAGTTCGCGGATTTTTTCCTCGATTTTTTCAAGTGCTTGCTTTGCCTTTTTCTTCAAAATCTTTTTCGTTTTTTTCGGAGCAAATTTCAATCCTAAAACAGAAGCGATTGCTCCGCCGATTACCAAACCGGCGAGTAATTTTCCGCCTCCGCCTTTTCCGGAATTTTCATCTTTTTCATTCATTTTTTAACGATTCAAAGAATCCACTCCCCAAATTTGATAAATCCAACGGTAAATCATTTCCACCACGGTTGTAAAAATTCCAAAAAAGAGCCATGTTGTAGGTAAAATTGCAAATAAAACTACAGTTGATCCTTTCCCCCCACTTCC
>JAGLJE010000026.1 GCA_023142645.1 Candidatus Altimarinota bacterium
TAATTCTCTAAAACTTTTCGTGAAAAAATTCCCGCGCTTTCAACTTCCCGCAACCGTTTTCCTGCCGCTAGCAGTAGCGCGAGGAGGAAAGTAATTGTAAGTAACCAGTTCGAAATTTCCACGCCGATTACTGCACCGCCTGCGAAGATTCGCAAAATGAATCCGGTCGAAATTGCGAGTAAATCGACGATTACGATATGTTTCAAAAAAACAGAGTACACGATTTGTAAAAAAATGTATCCGCTAACGATTGCTGCGAGTACGAAATTTAATTTCGTGGCAAGGAGGAGAGAAGTGATGAGGAGGATCGCGCTCGCGGCGGCGGCGATTTTCAGCGGAAGTTTTCCGCTTGCAATTGCGCGTTGTTTTTTGGCGAAATGTTTTTTGTCGGAATCCCGATCAAGCAAGTCGTTCAAAAGATAAATTCCGCTCGCGGTTGCGCAAAAAATTCCAAAAGCGGCAGCGGCGAGTTTTACCGAATCAGGATTCAAAAACTCGCGTGAAAAGACTAGTGGCACGAAAATCAGCAGATTTTTAATCCATTGTTTCGCTCGGAGAGCGGAGAGAAGTGATGTGAAAATCATCTTCGGAATTTTAACATCAGCCACCACGAATTAATTTCAATTTTTCGGTGCGCGACAATTTTTTGACGGCGGCTTCGCGGCGGAGCGCATCGGATTTCGTCGTAAAATTTTCCGAATAAACAATTTTGATTGGTCGCCGACCGGCGGTGTATTTCGCACCCTTTCCAGAATTGTGGGATTTTTCGCGTTTAGAAAGGTTGTGCGTGTAGCCCGAATAAAGTGATTCGTCGCGGCAGCGCGCGAGATAAAAAAAGTGAGACATTCTTTGGTGGCACGGGACTTCCAAGTTGCTATCTTTTAGCGTGGGAAGAAACTCTTACTTCAATATAGTTGAAAATAATTATTTTTTCGAATATATTGAATATTCTGTCAATAATAAAAAAAAAGGGAATAGAATGCTCAGCAGTATTTGAGTATCTAAACCAATCTCAATAGATTCAATGGAATTTAATGACATAAAGATTATCATAATGATTACCCCCAAAGTTAAACTTTGAAGAACTCCAAATATCCAAAATATATTATTTTTCATAATGTTATTTATTAAACTACATGAATTATACTAGATATTTTTAAAAATCGAAAACTGTATCTCTATGCATATTAGTCCTCGAAAATAATTATGGTGACTGTTGTTACTTGTACGAAGCGAATGGTTCTTGGTGGCACGGGGTGGACTTGAACCACCGATCTTGGGTTTATGAGTCCCACGCTTTAACCAAACTAAGCTACCGTGCCACGGTTCTAGTATTTTATTAGAATAGTCGAGATGAGTAAACTTAAAAAAAGTACTCTCACAATTTCGTTTCTGCTTGCTTTTCTTGCGGGGATTGCGCTCGCGAATTTTTACAAAATTCCAGCGGAATTACTTACAGGCGGAATTTTGGTGGGGATTGCACTTGTCATTTTTGCGAAAGTTAATCCTGCAGATATTTGCAGGGTTAACGGAATTTTACTCGCGGGTTTGCTGCTTGCGGGAGTTTCGTGCGGGATGCTGCGCTTTCAATTTTCCATCCACGAAACTAATCCGCAAATGCTCGATTTTTACAATGACATTGAAGAGAGAGTGGAGCTGCGCGGAATTATTGCCGAGGAGCCGGATCGGAGGATGGATCACGCGAAATATACGCTCGCAATTTCAGAACGAGATGGAAAGAAAGTCGAAGGAAGAGTTCTCGTCAAAACGCAACTGTTGCCGGAATATTTTTACGGTGATGAGCTGCGACTTCGCGGGAAGTTACAAACCCCGTTCGAATCTGATGAATTTAGCTACCGCGATTATCTTGATCGCTTTGGGATTCGGTCGGTGATGTATTATTCGCAGATTGAGAAAATAAGCGAAGTGTCCGTTAACCCCCCGCTTAAGCGGGGGGTTAACTACCTTTTTTCACAACTTTTTGCTTTCAAAAAAAAGTTCGAAGAAAAAATCAATCAAGTTTTTCCCGAACCCCACGCGAGTTTCGAAGCAGGATTGTTGATCGGTTCGCGGCGGGGGATTCCCGAGAAAGTTCTCGAAAATTTCAACGCAACTGGGCTCACTCACATTATTGCGATCAGCGGTTACAATATTGCGCTCGTGATTGCTCTTATCACTGCGCTTTTTGGCTCGTTCGTTCCCCGTCGATTTCAATTTCCGCTTGCGGTTGTTTTCGTCGCCACATTTACGCTGCTCGTTGGTGCGAATCCGGCGGTGGTTCGCGCAGCGGTGATGGGTTTACTCGCTTTTTACGCGCTCACACACGGTCGGCAATATCACGCGGGACTCGCGATTATGTTTACCGCGGCAGTGATGATTTTTGTTAATCCGAAAATTCTTCTCCACGATGTTTCGTTTCAGCTTTCGTTCGCGGCAGTGGCAGGTTTATTATTTGTTTCTCCGCTTCTCGAAAAATATTTCGAGAAGATTCCGAACAAATTTGCGATTCGTGAAAGTTTGCTGCTCACGCTTTCCGCGCAAATTACGGCAGTGCCGCTGATTGTTTTTTATTTCGATCGACTCTCTCTCGTTTCTCCGCTCGCGAATATTCTTGTGGCTCCGGCGATTCCGCTCGCGATGCTGCTCGGTTTCATCGCGGTGGCAATCGGCGCGATTTATTTGCCGGCGGGGATTCTTATCGGTTTCCTCGCGTATAGCTTGCTGAGCTATATTCTTTGGATTGCGGAATGGGGTGCGAAGTTGCCGGGAGCAAGCGTGGAAGTAGGATTTTTTGGAATTGTTTTTGTGGTGGTTTATTATTTGGGGTTAGTGGGGTTTTTGATTTGGAAAAGATTAAGTATAATTAAACACGCTTAACGATTATCTTTGTATTTTGATTGCGAAAAAGAAAGTTTGCGAGATTAAAGGTGCGTGGCTTATAACTTGGAAGTTTCACTCTCCTGACGAAGAAGAATTACTGAAGAGTCTTGGCATTAAAGATAAAATTATAGACATAATAGATTCTCACAAAACATTTGATTATATAGCAGACCACATGAAGAGAATTTATAAAATTTTAGAAGGCACTTATTTTGATAAGGTTGCACTTTCTAAGTGTGGAAAACACAAAAGAGAACGAGAAAAAGTT
>JAGLJE010000027.1 GCA_023142645.1 Candidatus Altimarinota bacterium
TATTAGTTTGTAGTTGGTAGAATTACGAACTACTCCAACTTTTGATTACCTTTGCTCTTACCGATCAAGGAGAACTCCTCTCGTCCCCGCAAGACGGGGGGCTCAGGTAATGCTGTTAACAATTTTTAAGGCTCCGAAAATCGAAGCGCGAGAATTATACAGAAAGTTTTTGCAAATGCAAAAGTTTTTTTTCAAATTTATTTTTTACAAAAACCCTTTTACTTTGTCGACTAAAGCAGAAATTAATTCTCGAAATTTAATTCGAGAAGACTTTCGAATAACAAAAACATCTACGCTAAAGGTTTCGATTTGTGCTATCAAGTTTTTATTAATTTTATCCATATCAATTTCTTTAATTACCCATTTACCTATTCCATCATCTTTAATAAATCGAGGTTGGCTGGTGGATTTTATTTTTCTCACCAACATACAAAAATCCAATACTTTATTATGAGGAATTTGAATATCGCACACTATTTCCATTCTCGCCTTTTCAGTCATTTTTAAAAAATTAAATCAAAATCAAAATGAGAAAGAAGGATTATTTCACGTCTCAAAAATCTTCGCATTCCCTGCAGACTACAAACTAAAATCTACCAGCTCTCACGCCATCTTGATCTCGACATCCACTCCGCTCGGTAGCGTGAGCGATTGCAACGAGGTAACCGTGTTTGGCGTACTTTCTTTAATATCAATCAAGCGTTTATGAGTGCGCATCTCGAATTGCTCGCGTGAAGTTTTGTGTTTGAATGTCGCTTTGTTAACAGTGAAGATTTCTTTCTTCGTCGGCAGTGGAATCGGTCCGGAAATAACCGCGCCACTACGCTCGGCGGTATCGACGATTGTTTTCGTAGCTTCATCTACGATGCGATGATCGAAGGCGCGAACCACGATTCGAATCGAGGGTTTACTCGAGGAAAGCGATTTCTTCGTGGCTTTACTAACCTTCGCAGAAATTTTTTCTTCACTCATTTTTTGGAGGATAAAAATTAAAGTTTGCTCTAAGTGTAAATTTGAAAGCTCACGGATTCTAGAGAAATTTCATCAGAAAGCAAAATTAAGTAGCTTTTCGTTTGAGCATTAAAATCACTTGCCCTTTTGTCCTGAAACTCACACCTTTGGTAAAATCAAAAAAAGCTTTATTTTCTTTGATTAAATTTGCATGTTTTACTAGTAACCTAATGACACAAAATCTAACATCTCCTTTTATAAATTCATCAAATCTGTGTCCTAAGTTTTCCCCCGCTTTCTCACAAAAATCGTGAATCAAAAAATTATTATTTTTTTCTCCATTGTCAAAAAAAGAGGAATCAATTTCTTTTCTCAAAGCCTGTTTTAGCTTCTTTGGATCGTTTTCTGTTTCATCGGGAAATTTATCGATTGTGAACATCTTTACCTCTAAAAAGCTTTTTTAAGGAGAGGCGGATATTACACCTTTCAAAAAATCCGTGTCCCGCCACCACTTAGTGCTGCACTAATTGGATCTTTTTCAATCCGCCCATCCGCGAAAATAACTTCGACTACCCCTGCTTCGATAGCGCGCTTCGCACTCAAAACTTTTTTCTTCATTCTTCCAATTGCAAACTCATCTGCTTTCGTTACCGGAATTTCACGAATCAAGCTTTTCTCGTTTTCCATATTTTTGAGCAATCCAGGAGTATTCGAAAAGAAAATCAATTTTTCGGCTTTCAACTCAATCGCGATTCTCGATGCAATTTTGTCACCATCAACATTCACTTCTTGCAAATCAGCCGTCGCGACAGGGGGAGTGAGGACAAGAATTTTTCCGGAATCAAGAATTTTTTGAATCGCGGCGGTGTCCACCTTTTCGATCCGCCCCGTTAAATCTCCATCCACTACTTTCACTTTTCCGTCTTCAAGGATTCGCATTCGACCGTGCCGCCGCGCGAGAATTAAATTATCTTTCGAGGCAAGTTGCGCTACCGCATCGCCGCCATTTTTTCGAATTAACTCCGCAACTTCTTCCGCAACGCCACCGTAAACTTCTTTCAAAAGTTCGAGTGTTTGCAGATCCGTCCACCGCGATTTCTCGCCGCGCTCGGAGGTAATCATTTTCGGTTCGATACCTCTCTCCTTTTGGGTAGCCGAAAGTTTCGCATTCGCGCCGACGACGATTACGATATGCTCGCCCGATTTTTGAAGTTCGGCAGAATTTCTCGCGAGCGAGTCGAGATCAATTCCAACTCCGCCACCAAATTTCAGAATTAACAGCATCTAAAAAATAATGTTCCATGTTATGTGTTCCGTGTTCTATGATTTAAACCGGGTGAAGTCCAAGAAATTCCAACCCCGCTTTTTCCTCGAACTCACACACCAAATTTGCGCACTGAATCGATGCACCCGCAGCACCTTTCCCAAGGTTATCAATCGCGGAAACTGCAATTATGCTTTTTGAATTCTCATCGAGAATCCACCCGACATCGCAAAAATTCGTGCCACTCAAGATTTTCGGTTCGGGTAGCTGATGAATCCCGCCTGCCTCTTTCACGATTCGAATAAACGGAGCGTCAGAATAAAATTCCCGATAGATTTTCCAAACTTCTTTGTCGGAAATTTCGGAATTTAAAAACGCGTGCGCGTGACAAACGATTCCGCGAACTACTGGAGTAGAAGTAATCGAGTAGCCGGGCACATTTTTTAATTTCAATTCTTGCACTGTCTCACCAGTATGACGATGTCCTGCGAGTTTGAAGCTTCGCAGCACTCCCGCCCGCTCGGGATGGTGACTACCAGCATTTGGCTTGTTTCCACTACCGGATGATGCGACTTTCAAATCAAAAATAATTTTAGAAGAATCGATTACTCCCGCCTTCACGAGCGGAGCAGTTGAAAGAATCGCAGCAGTAGCGGTACAGCCGGGAACTGCGATTTTCGAAAATTTTTTAATTTCTTCCCGATGCAGCTCTGGCAATCCGTACACCCATTCTTCTAATTTCTCAGGAGCGGGATGAGAATGACCGTACCATTTTTCGAAATCTTCCGGATTCTCAAATCGGAAGTCTGCAGAGCTATCAATGATTTTCGGAGCTAACTTTTCAATTTCGGAAATTCTCGGGGCAAGCGAACCGTGGGGGAGACAAGAGAAAATTACATCTACTTTTTCCACTTCTGAAATTTTGCAGAATTTTAAATTTGTTGCTCCTCGTAAATTTGGATGAACTTTCGAAATTAATTTGCCAGCAAAATTTTCGCTCGTCGCAAATTTCAATTCAAAATGCGGATGTCCGAGCAGCAATCGTGCAAGCTCACCGCCAACATAGCCAGAAGCCCCGAGAATAGCGGTTGAGAGTTTTTGCATAAAAAAAGAGAAAAAATATGAATTAATTTTAAAACTAAAAATGCTTTTTGGGAAGGGTCAAGCACTGATTAGGAAATCGAAGCACCGGAAGAGTGAAAATTTTAAAGGAACGAAGAATAAATATTCTTCAGAAAAAATTTCATTTTATCCGAATTTCACCTTTTCCTCTTCCGACCCATTTGTAAGTCGTGAGAGCTTCGAGTGCGAATGGTCCGCGAGCGTGTAGTTTCTGTGTCGAGATGCCGATCTCCGCGCCGAGCCCGAATTCTCCGCCATCGGAAAATTGCGTCGACAGATTCGCATATACACATGCCGCGTCTACCTCACGAAGAAATTTTTCTACAGCCTTTTTATCTTCCGAAACAATCGCTTCAGTATGGCGGAGAGAATATTTTGAAATGTGAGCAATCGCTTCGTCGAGATTCTTTACAACCTTTATATTTAAATCGTATGAGAGCCACTCTTTTGAAAAGTTTGTAGTTTGTAGTTTGTAGTTTGTAGAGATTAACCCCCGAGATATCTCGGGGGTTAACTCCTCTTTTTTCGCGTGGATTTTCACTCCTTTTTCTTCTAATTTTGGAAGCAATTTTTCCAGAAGCTTCTTTGCGATTTTCTCATGAACCAAAAGCGTGTCGAGTGCGTTGCAAATCGAAACTCGCCGCATTTTTGAGTTCACGGCAATTTGCACCGCTTTTTCGAGATTCACTTTTGCATCAATGAAAAGATGGACAACGCTCGCTCCAGTTTCGATCGTTGGGATGGTCGAATTCGCAGCCACAAAATCAATTAAACCCCTTCCGCCGCGGGGAATCACGAGATCGATAAATTCTCGAGATTTCAAAAGCTCGCCGACAATTTTCCGATCTTTCGAATCAATAAATTGAATCGCCTCTGCCGAAATTTTCGTCGATTGCAAACTTTCGCGAATGATTTTCACGATTGCGCGATTCGAATTCAACGCGTCTGAACTCCCGCGAAGAACAATCGCGTTTCCTGATTTCAGCGCAAGTGCGATCGCATCGATAGTCACATTCGGTCGTGATTCGTAAATCATCGCAATCACGCCAAGCGGAACCGAAATTCTTTGCAGTTTGAATTTCGCGCGCGACTTTGCAGTTTCGAGAATTTTTCCGACCGGATCGGGCAGCCGCACGATTTTACGAACTTCCGCCGCACTCGCGAGAATTCTTTTTTTGTCGAATTTCAGCCGATCCAATTTTTCGCCAAGATTTTTTTTCTCGCCGAGCTTCAAATCTTTCAAATTTGCGATTTCAATTTTCTTCGCATTTTTCTCAAGCGCCGCTGCAATTTTCAGAAGCGCGGAATTTTTTTCTTTCGTGGAAATCAACGCAACTTTCCGCGAAGCCGCGCGAGCAATTTCGAGCTGTTTTTTGAGATTCATGAATTTATTTTACAGCATCTTCGAAAGCCGCAATTGTCTTCTCTGCGGTTTTTTTCCACGAAAATTTTTTCGCTTGTCGGATTCCCTGTCTCGCTAAATTTTCGCGCAGCTCTTCATCCGAAAGAATTTTTTGCAGCGCGACTTTCCACGCATCCACATTTTTCGGAGGAAGTAATTTTGCAGCGTTTCCGCAAACCTCTCGAATCGCAGGAATATTCGAAGCCAAAACCGGTGTGCCACATCGCATCGCTTCGAGCGAGGGAATTCCGAAACCCTCGTAAATCGAAGGAAAACAAAAAACCTCTGCAGCCGAAAGAAGCGCGGATTTATCTTTTTCCGCAATAAAACCTGGGAGGTGCAGCCATCCGAATTTTTGCAGTTTCGGATCTGCGAAAATTTTTCTATCAAAATTTCCTGCGAGGACGAGCTCGACCGGTGAGCTGCTTTCATTTTTGAATTCAGCAAACGCACGAACGAGCGTTTGTAAATTTTTGCGCGGTTCAAGCGTCGAAAGCGAAAGAACAAACTTGAGAGGGAGATTGTATTTCTGATGGATGTTACAAATCGGAACGCGCTTTAATTTTGCGGAAGCAGATAGGGGAGTGACTGTAATTTTGGCTCGCGGGATTTTCCAAATTTTCTGCAAATCTTCCGCAGTGGAGTTCGAAACCGCAAGCACACGAGCAGATTTTTGAGCGATTTTCTGCGGATTCAAAAAATGATGCCATGCCCTTGTTTTTACTGAAAAAAATTTAGGATACAGCGTTGGCGAGAGATCATGAACGGTTGTGACGAGCCGACAATTTTTGGAAAGCGCGACCGGTCGCGGATCAGGCAGCCAAAAAATATCGATCTGCTCTCGCCGATCTTCCGAATCAAGAATCAGCCGGTCAAGTGGCGGAGATTTTTGAAACGCGAGGCGAAGATTAAGAATCCGGTTGCTGAATTTCGTACGAATTTTTTTAAAACGGGGAGAACGCGGGATTTTTAAATCTTTCGGAAAATTTTCTGTCGCGGAATTCCACCACAAAAAATAGCGATTTTTCTGATCGAGTTTAAAAATTTCTTCGAGCAATGTAAGAAGATAAACTTTCACTCCTGAAATCGTGCCGCCGGAAAGCGCGCGAAGATCAATAGCAATATTCACGAGAGGATTTTAGCAATGTTGCTTAGCGGTCGATAGTCAACTCACCCCCCC
>JAGLJE010000028.1 GCA_023142645.1 Candidatus Altimarinota bacterium
AGCACCTGACATCGGTGTTATTTTGAATGTAAGTCCGAACCATCTTAATGAATACGATGGCTCTTTTTCTGCTTATAAAAAGGGTAAATTCCATTTAATTGAACAGCAGACAAAAAATGAAATCTCTATTTTAAATTATGACAATCCGATTACCAGACAGTTCATCAAAAAGACAAAAGGCACTCCCCTCCCCTACTCGACACGCCGAAAATTGTCTACTGGTATCTATATTGATGATGACTGGATTATAGACAAAAGCAAAAGTGTCCAGTGGACATGTAGCCAACAAAAAACTTTGTCTAGTAGACAATTCAACCTGTCCACTAGACAGATAGCCAACAAAAACTTTTGTCAGGATACGAGTAGACAGCTCAATTTGTCCAGTAGACATCGAGTAGACAACCGAATTTGTCCACTCAGTAAAGTTTGTCTATTCGGTGAACACAACATTTCGAATGTTTTGGCAGCAATAGCGGCGACTCTAGCAGCAGAGGTAAGTAAAAAAATAATTTGTAAAGTGGTAAGTAAGTTCTGCGGAATCCCACAGCGACTTGAGCTGGTTTTCGAAAAAAGGAGAGTACTGTTTGTAAATGATTCGGCTTCAACTACCCCCGAATCCACAATCGCGGCACTTCGAAGTTTTCCGGAAAGTTCAGTAAATCTAATCGCGGGAGGGGATACGAAAGGTGTGAATTACGCGATTCTCGCGAGTGAAATTCGAAGGAGAAAGGTAAAAATAACGCTTCTCAAAAGTCCGCTCGCGAACATTTTGAAAAAACTGCTAAAAAAGGAAAAAGTAAGTTTTGAAATCGTGAAAACTTTGCAGGAAGCAGTGAAGATTTCCGCTAAAAATGCGACAAAGGGTGATTGTGTGCTACTTTCGCCGGCAGCCGCTTGGTTTTGCTATTTCACTGGAAAAATCCCGCTTGGCGGAAGGGGATTCGAGAAATTCGCAAGAACGCTTGTTTGACTTTTAACTACTTTTCTTCGTCAACCGATTCGTATTTCAGTGGCTCAAGCGAAGTGATAAGAATTTCACAACCGCAGTTTTCGCACTCCACGACCTCACCGGTTTCGATAGGATCGTGCTCAATTTTGTGCTCGCAATCGGGGCAGATAACCGTTATCATTGCTGGGATTTTAAGAATTTAATTTTGAATGTCAACAAAAAGTTTTAACGATTTCGTGGACCCTTCGCGAAAGGATATTTGGCGATATGCAAAACTTCTCGAAGATGTCAAAGAAGGGAGTCAAATTGACGCAAAACAAGTTGATTTCACACCAATTGAGAAGGTAGCAAATTCACCCTGTAAAGTAAAACGCGAGGATGTGAGCATCACCGGATCGCATAAATTTCGCAGCCTCGCATATCAACTGAGTTGCCTGCGCGACCGCGGAACAAGTAAAGCGGTACTTTCAAGCAGCGGAAATGCAGCAATCGCCGCCTCGAAGCTCCTTCCAGAAAATGCGAATCTAAAGTTGCTTGTTTTTCTCTCGAAAAAAACACCATCCGAAAAACTAGCTGCTATTAAGTTCACAAAAAACTTAATCCCCATCCTCTCCTCGAGACCTTTAAGATTGGCGAAATATACAATAAAACACTTTAATTTAAAGGACTTAAGACCATCAAAAGATCCGAACGCGACAATTGGATTCCGTAGCCTCGGTTTCGAAATTTTTGAGCAAGTACCAAGAATCAAGAATATTTTTAGTTTTGTAACAAGCGGGGCGAGTATTTGCGGGATTGCGGAAGCGTACGAATTTTTAATGAAATCTAAGATAATCAAAGAAATACCCCAACTTTTTGCGGTTAATTCGAGTGGACAACTAGCCGGAAGCTTGAATGGACATGTAGCGAACAAAAATCTTTATCGAGTGGACACGAGTAGACAAAATAATTTGTCTAGTGGACAACCCAACTTGTCTAGTGGACACCGAGTGGACAAAAAATTTGTCGAGTGGACAGCAGTAGACACGAGTAGACAAAAAGATTTGTCGAGTGGACAAGCAGTAGACAAAAAGATTTGTCGAGTGGACATCTCGGATACGGAAATCTTGTCGATTCAGCAAAAATATCCGCAACTTGAAACTTCCAATGAAGGACTAGCTTCGCTTGCGGCAGCAGAAAAAGTCAAGCCAAAAGGGGAAACACTCGTAATTTTAACTGGTCGAGCTTGGTCGAAAGAAAAACCGGATTTGAATAAATTTTTCAAAGCGGAAAATTTTGCAGATGTTGATAAAATAATTACTCGGCACAATGTCTAAATTTCCTCGTAAAACGATTTATCTAGTTTCCCCCGATCCCAGCAAGATTGAGGGGCTGGAATTTGCGTGGCCACATCTGAAAATTTTTGTGAATAAACTCACTCCTGAACTTCGAAAAGCGGAAAAAAGGGGAGTCGAGATTACAAATTTGAAGCTTCCGAAAGTGAAAAAAACGAGTCATCTGCTCGGAGAAATGATTTCGCGAAAACTGATCAGAAAAGGAAATCGTCTCCTTATTTTCAAGAACTTGCCGAAAATCGAGAAGCTAGCCGCGAAACACCATTTGGAAGTTCTGATGTCCAAAGCGAAGTTCATTTCGCAGCTCGAAGATAAAATTAATTTCGTAGATTTTTGTCACGATTACGCTTTGCCGATTTTGCCCACGCAGATTCGCAAGTTAAATCTCGTGATATTTGTCGAACCGATTGTGGTCCAAATGCGACGCGGTCATGCAGGAGAATCGACTTTCTTCGTGCGATCGAATAGAGAACTAAATGAACTGAAACGAAAAGCGGGGGAGTGGGTGGTGAAAATCACACCGCTGAAAAAATTGCCGACTTTCTCACTAAATTTATGTATTACCCGCGCAGGCACTTTTACGACACAACCTTTTTTCCAAATCACCGGCGATCCAAACTTGAATCCATTGCCCGGCGGAACCGGCGGAATTGATTTCGGGCTGGCAGCAAAAATGCTTTCCGAAAAAAGTTTGGAGCGAATTTCCGCGCTTGTCGAGCTCGTCGGAAATGCACTCGCAAAGATTGGCTATCGTGGCATCGCAGGGATAGATTTTCTCGTAGATGAGAAGAAACATCATATTTTTTTGCTGGAACTGAATCCACGGCTACTAAGTAATCTCGGTTTTGTGACGAAAAAACAAGCGGCGATAGAGGAGATCCCATTACTCACAATCCATCTGCTGGAAATGCTGGGAGAAGATTTACGAGAGTGGGATTTGCCGCGAGTGAGCGCCGTGAAAGAGGGGAGATTCGAATCACCGCATCCCGATGCGCGAATGATTTTTTAATTTTTCTCCCATTTTGAGTTTTTCTTCTTTTGGAGTTGAAATGAAATTGATAAAACTGTAAAAGCACTTAAACCAGCTGCCTAAAGTTCAATTGGACAAAGTGATTTAACTTTGTTAATATCAGCTTTATTAAATGATTGCCTTGTTTGAAGAAGCGAGGCATTGACTGTGCTCTTTGACATCTAGCTATATGCTTCCAGTTCAAATAACAAAAAATGTCAGACAAGCTGAAAGCGACATCTAGTGCCAGCATGGCAACCTAAAACCATGAAAAAAAACTATGCTGAAAAAAATCGTTTTAGCGGCAATTGTACTGCTGCTAACGAGCGGGATCGCATACGCGATCCCGCTCAAGTGGGATCGGGGCGACCAACGTCCCCAAAAAATCGAACTCGATAAATATTTGTTCGAGTTTGATTTTGATAATTGGGCAAATGACGCCAATGATTATTCGTGTGTCTTTGCAGGCACGAGTTTTTTCGTGTCTGCGAACCTGATCTGGGGGGGTCACCACCCCCCTACATTCTGGGGGAAGAAGTGGCACAAAAAAAGGTGGTGCTGGAAAAAGAAACCTGCACCACCCGCCCCTGTCCCGGAGCCAGCCACCATGTTATTACTTGGTGTCGGACTAATCGGTCTCGCTGGTGCGAGGCGTAAAAAAATCATCTAGGAATGCTAGAAATCAAGCATCCGCTTAGATTTCTAGCTCCCCAGGTGATCAACCTGCTCGAGACGCTCCTGGAGGAGGCGTTCGAGCGAAACCTTTTAACAAAACCCCGGCTTTTGCAAGTCGGGGTTTTTCTTTGCGCGGTGATTTTCTCATCTTTCCATAATCGTCTCCTTCACCTTCACGCCGAAATGTCGCCCCGCATCCTCAACGAACGCTAGAACTTCATCGCCTTTTTTTAATTTAGTGATTGAGATCGGTTTACCGTTTGGTTTGGTCAATCGAATCGTTTCAGCATTTTGCATCACGAGCGTAACCGCCTTTGAGCCAATTTTACCGCGAACGAGCAGCATCGGTCTTTTCTCAATCTTCGCACGACCGACCGCAAGCGGAAACGTATTGCCTTTCTCGTTGCAAATCAAAATTTGCGAACCAGATTTAACTTCGTTGAGATAGCCGGTTTTGTTGTCAGGAAGGCGGACATACGCATGCACCGCGCCGACATTTACGCGAAATGGGCGGGGATCGCAGTACGGGCTTTCGACATTTTCGTTAAAAACGAGAAACATCGCAGAGCTGGAATCCCCTGCGAGAATACCCTCACCGGGTTTGAGAATCGCGGTCGTATCAACGCAGACTCGATCTGCCACGCCAACCGGTTCAGTCGATTCGATCTTCGCACGGACGAGTTGTAGTTTTTCATTGTTAGCTTCACGGACAATTTTTCCGGTCGCGACAATCTCAGAAGCTTCCGCTGTTTCGAGGAGAATGCCATCCGCCCCAACCTCCATCGTAGTCAGCGCAAGCTTTGCTTTTGCGTAATTCGGAACAGTTTGAATAATGTGAGAAGTCTTGGAGATCAAGTTTTCGAGTGGAATAATCGACCAATCTTTATTGCGGATAATTTTGAAAACTTTTTCACCCGCCGCGGCAACATCGTTTTCAACTTCTTTCGAAGTGATGGTGAATTCCTTCACATCTTTTCCCAATTTCAAATCCCCATCCACCGCAATCGTGCGAATTAATCCCAGTTCTTTCGCCTTTTTTGAAAAACCGCGCAGCAACAAAATCGCATCTGCTCCACTCTCGATGGCAGCGGTAACCAAATTTTTATTCCATTTCGGAATTGAAACCCAAAATAGTTTTTTCATTTGAAGATGTTAAATACCCGTAGATTTTAGCATTTCTTGTGATTCTAAATTCTAAGTAGGCTCCAGCCCTGAAATTCTAAAGTTTGGATTTTTGGAATTGGGATTTGAGATTTATTTGGAATTTGGATATTAATATTTGGAATTTTTTCAACAGGTGAATAAATTGTGTTCACAACTCTAAGCTAGTGTGTTTAAAAACACAGATGATTCCGCTAAACTCCCCGCGATGCAAATTTCTTATTTTGGAAATACCGGATTTATTTTGAAGGGAAATGACACGAGTGTAGCTCTCGCATTGCCTGCGGAAAAAATCGGCGATGCAGAAATCGTGATTACCTCAACTGAAGATGAGAAAATTAAAGCGGGGGGAGGTCAAACTATTTTCGATTGGCCGGGCGAGTATGAATCGAAGGGTGTGAGCGTGCAACTGATTCCAGCGGGGAAGGAGAAACCCTCAAGAATCGCGAAAATTATCATTGATGGAATAGCTGTCGTGCATCTCAACGGGGTGGAAGAAGCTCTCACCGAAAAGGAGGAGGAAAAAATTGGGAATGTGGACATACTCCTCGTGAGCGTAGGTAAAAATGCCGCGCTCGACGAAAAGCAAATTAAAAATACGATTGAAGCACTCGAACCGAAAATCGTTATTCCAATGAACTTCGCAGCGGGAGAGGAAAAAGAATTCGCGAAAAGTTTGGGATTCGGCGAGATAGAAGGAGAAAATGATTTGAAACTGAAAGCGGGGAGTCTGCCAAGCGATCGGATGGAGATGAAAATTTTGAGGCAACAAAAATAATGAAGTGGATTTTGAATTTTTTGTAATCCGCTTCAATCAAGCGGGTTTTTGAAAAAGTAATTGAAAATTAAAAATTGTTTTAAAATTTAAAACCTAAAATTCGAATATGACCCCGTAGTTCAATGGATAGAATAACCCCCTCCTAAGGGGTAGATGCAGGTTCGATTCCCGCCGGGGTCACCAAAAATTGGAAGCTGGAAAGTAGATATTGGACATTGGAAAATTCAATCAGTTTCGATTTTAACTTTTAATCTTTTATTCATTTCTAAATTCATTGCAATTCTTTCCGACTCGCACGGCGGACTAGATCGTTTCCGCCTCGCATTAGAAAATCTGCGCGCGGCGAAGATTCAAACTGTTTTGCATGCCGGAGATTTTGTGGCGGGGGATATTGTCGAGTTGTTGAAAAATTTTCCCGAAATTAATTTTTGGATTACACTCGGCAACTGTGATATCGATGAGAAGTCGATTTCGGAAATTCAAAAACTGCCAAATATCAAGCTTGCGGAAAAAATCGAGGTCACACTTGGCGGAAGAAAATTCGCGATGGCGCACCGAATCGAAGATCTACGAAAAAGCGATGCGGAAGTTTTAGTGAGCGGACACACTCACATTGCCCGCATTCAGAAATTAAATAATCAATTGCGGATAAATCCGGGCAGCCTTTTCGAAAGCGGCATGTACTTAATCTTAGACTCGGAAAAACTCACTCTCACGGGAAAGACTTTTAGTGAGAAGATCTGAAATAATCCAAGCTCCATTCTCGCCGAATTAACTTTTCTTTTTTCTCTCTTCTCCGACCTTTTAACTTTTTCTCCAAAAACAAAGCCTGCTTTTTACTACAAACGAAAAAGAAAACTAGATTTGCTGGCAATCTTTTCTTAATCCAAACAGCCCCATTCTGAGAATTGTGGTAATTCAATCTTTTTTTCAAATTGTTAGTGTGCCCAACGTAAAAGCTTCCATCACCACATTGCAAAATATAAACAGTAAACCGCCCCTCGACAAGCTCGGGACATTCGACCTCTGGAAACATAATTAGTTTTAAAATCAATGTTGGCCTGCCATGAGCGAGTTCGTCGCAGGCGGACGAGTCGAATGGCGGAGAGGGAGGGATTCGAACCCTCGGTACGATTGCTCGCACACACGCTTTCCAAGCGTGCTCCTTCAACCACTCGGACACCTCTCCATTTTATTGAAATTTCAAAACGAAGTGAGGAAACCCTCACCTCAATATTCGAAGTAAGGATAAATTATTTTTTGGAGGAAGACTTCTTTTCTTTTTTCTTCTCAGCTTTTATTTCGACTTTCTTTTCCTCAACTTTTTTAATTTCACTCTCTGCCGACTGTTTAACTCGTTCCGGTTTTTTCAGCGTGCGAAGACAACTCGTGCAGATCTGAACCTTCACCCCGCCGAATCTTTTCGAAACCAAATTTGGCAGAAACCTCCGCTTCGTGCGACGTTTCGAGTGTGAAACATTCTGTCCCGAAACGGGACGCTTACCGCAAAGACTGCAAACTTTACTCATCTTGAAGTGTTAAAATCACCGAAGCTGCGCTATTTTACGCAAGAAATTAAATTCCTTCAACTCGATTTAAAGATTGAGGAATTGAAAATTGTAAATTGATAATTGAAAATTAATTAAAGTGTTTCTTTTAAATCTTCCCGCTCTCGAAATGCTCGCGTGGGTCGCCGGTTTTTTGATTGCGTTGTCGATTCATGAGGCCGCACACGCCGCCGTAGCGAATTATCTCGGCGATCCAACGGCGAAATTCGCAGGGAGAGTTTCGTTGAATCCGCTGAAACATCTTGATCCCGCCGGAACAATCTTTTTACTTTTCATGGGATTCGGGTGGGGGAAGCCTGTACCGATAAACCCCGTGAATTTCGCGAACCGGCGAACAGGGGAAATGTTAACTTCTCTCGCTGGTCCGCTCGCAAACTTCACGCTCGCTCTAGTTTTAGCAATTCCTCACAACTTGCTTGAACCGGGTTCAACCGCCTTTCTTTTCGTGCAAACGGTGATGTTTGTGAATGTCATTATTATGGTTTTCAATTTGCTGCCGATCCCGCCACTTGACGGGGGAGGTGCAGTGGCAGCTTTTTTACCGGCAGATCTGGCAGAACCGTACCGACGAAACGGTCCGATTTTTCTTTTTGGGCTGATTGCATTCGACTGGGTCTTTGGGACAAGTATTTTGTGGGGAATTTTGGGGACACTCATCAACATCGTGTTTGCCGCGATCAATCTTTCCACAACATTTGGGGGTTAAATTTACTGTAAACAAGGCGGGGAAATGTTTTTGAATTACTCGCAACTCTTTTTGATTGCACACAAAATTTGTTCGAGTAAATTTAAGATAATTCTTTCGCATTCGCGAACTCGGCGTGAAGCCAAATCGCTCACAAGAATTAAGGGGTTCCGTACATTTCTTTCATTCTACTGGATGAGAGAGAGGATCCCCACCTTGCTCACAGGATTGCTGCCTTCCGGAGAGACGGTGCGAAAGAAAAACTGTTAAAACCTCGCCCAAATGCGGTGGGGTTTTTGTTTTTGCAAATTCCAAATTTCTCATCCCAAATATTCCCGCCACTCCCGAATCGGCAACTCTTCATCTTTGTATTTTTCGAGCGAATCGACCATCAATTTTGCGACCTGTGGATTCACAAAAAGTGGAATCGAAAAATCTGTCGCCTTTCTTCGAATTAAATAACCGTTCGTCAATTCTTCCGGCTGGTAATTTTTTGGAATGTTCACCACCATCCCGATCTTTTTTTCGGAAAGCAAATCTTCCACATTCGGCTTTTTCTTTTCAAGCGGAAAGTGAACAAGTGTGTTTGAAATTCCATTCTCTTGTAAAAATTTGGAAGTGCCGGGCGTAGCGAAAATTTTGAAACCCATCTTCATTAATTTTTTCGCGGAAGGAAGAAATGTGAGCTTGCTTTCGAGTGAACCGGTCGAAATGAGAACATTCTTCTTTGGCAGCCGAAAACCGACAGCGATTTGCGCCTTGAGGAAAGCTTCGTGAAGATTTGAACCGAAACATGCCACCTCACCAGTGGAAGCCATCTCAACACCAAGTGTGGGGTCCGCGCCGCGGAGGCGGCTGAAAGAAAATTGCGCGGCTTTCACGCCAACATGATTGAGATCGAGAGTTTGATAGTTTTGCCGCCGCCACTTTTTCGACCGAACTTTTCCGAGCATACCCTCGACCGCGATTTCGATGAAGTTGTGACCGGAAACTTTCGAAACAAACGGGAAACTACGGGAGGCGCGGAGATTCATTTCGATAACTGCGATACGATTTTCTTTCGCGAGAAATTGAATGTTGAAAGGACCGGTAATTTTAAGTGCATGAGCTAATTTTTTAGAAATTGTTTTAATACGACGGATTGTTTCGAGATAAGTTTTTTGTGGCGGAAGAACAAGTGTAGCATCGCCGGAATGCACACCGGCATTTTCAATATGTTCGGAGACAGCGAAAATTGTGAGCTTTCCGTTTGCCGCCACACCGTCGAAGTCAATCTCGCGCGCGCCTTCTTCGAATTTCGTGATCACGACAGGAGCCTCAATTGAAACTTTCGTGGCTTTCGCGAGGTAGTTTTCGAGTTGTGAGGAATTGAAAGCGACTGACATCGCCGCGCCGGAAAGAACGTAGCTTGGTCGAACCAGAACGGGGTAACCAACCTTACGAGCGAACGAGAGAGCTTCGGAGTTTTTGGTGAACTCTTTCCAGTCGGGCTGATCGATCTCAAGTGAATCACAAAGTTGCGAGAATTTTTCGCGGGATTCAGCGTGATCGATTGATTTCGGAGAGGTACCGAAAATCGGAATTTTTGCAGCGGCTAGCTTTCCTACCAAATTATTCGGAATCTGCCCGCCTGTCGAGACGACAACTCCGCGTGGTTGTGTGAAATCGAGAATATCGAGTACTCGCTCGACAGAAAGTTCGTCGAAATAAAGTTGGTCGCAGCTGTCGTAGTCAGTGGAAACAGTCTCTGGATTGTAATTTATCATCACTGTTTCGAACCCGTTTTTCGCGAGGGTTTGGACAGCGGAAACGCAACACCAGTCGAATTCGACGGATGAGCCGATACAATATGCGCCGGAACCGAGCACGACAGCTTTTGGTTTTTTAGTAGAACGAACGGAGTCATTCGAATCACCGTGGTATGTCAAGTAAAGGTAGTTTGTCTTCGCTGGAAATTCCGCAGCGAAGGTGTCGATTTTTTTAATCGAAGGAAGCACTCCCATTTTTTTGCGAGTTTTCCGAATCTCAAATTCGCCAATTCCCGCCCGCCACGCGATTTGCGAATCGGAAAAACCAAGTTTTTTTGCAGACAACATCTCAGCCTTTTCTAATTTGCCTTTTTTCTTTTTCAAAATCTTCTTTTCGAAATCAGCTATGTTTTTACATTTTTCGAGAAACCACGGGTCAATACCAGACAGCCGGTGAATTTTTTGAACCGACCATCCGTCACGCAGCGCGCGGGCAATCGCGAAAACCCTTTCGGGAGTCGGCGCACGAATTTCTTTTTCGAGATTTTGAAATTCAAAATTCGCATGACTGAAACCGTACGCACCGATTTGCAACATTCGAAGCGCCTTTTGGAGAACCTCTTCGAACGACCGACCGATTGCCATCACCTCGCCGACAGATTTCATCTCCGAACCGATTTCAGAAGAAACGCGCCGGAATTTTTGAAGATCCCACCGCGGAACTTTGAGAACGAGATAATCTAGCGCAGGCTCGAAACAAGCAGTCGTGTTGCCTGTAACGGCATTCGGAATCTCGTCGAGACGATAGCCGATTGCGAGCTTCGCAGCGACATGCGCGAGCGGATAACCTGTTGCTTTTGAAGCAAGTGCTGAAGAGCGGGATAGACGAGCGTTTACCTCGATTACGCGGTAATCAAGCTCGTGAGGATCTTTCGGATTCGGATGGAGGGCATATTGAATATTGCATTCGCCGACAATCCCGAGATGCCGGATCACACGAATCGAGATTTCGCGAAGCTTGTGGTACTCGAAATTATTCAAGGTCTGCGACGGTGCTACAACAATCGACTCGCCGGTGTGGATACCAAGCGGGTCGAAATTTTCCATATTACAAACCGTCAAACATGTGTCGGCAGAATCACGGATAACCTCATATTCAATCTCCTTCCAACCGCGAAGATCTTCTTCGATGAGAACTTGCGGCGAGGCAGAGAATGCAATTTCGAGCAACTTTTTGAGTTCAGTAGAATTTTGAGCAAATCCAGAACCCCGCCCACCGAGCGCATATGCCGCGCGGACAATCACCGGAAATCCGATTTTTTTTGCCGCCACAATACCTGTCGGAATATTTTTAACTGCGATCGCACGCGCAGTTTTCACTTCAATTTCATTCAACCGACGAACGAAAAGTTCGCGATCTTCCGTTGCCTCAATCGCGGAAATCTGAGTGCCAAGAACTCGAACTTTGTGCTTTCGAAAAACCCCGCGCTTCTCCAATTCCACTCCACAATTCAACGCCGTCTGTCCACCAAACGCGAGCAGCACACTATCGGGCTTTTCCTTTTCGATCACACGCTCGACAAAACGAGGGGTAACCGGCAAGAAATAAACTTTGTCCGCCACCCCCGCGGAAGTCTGGTTGGTGGCAATATTCGGATTCACGAGAACTGTAGAAATTTTTTCTTCCCGAAGGGCTTTGATCGCTTGGCTGCCTGAATAATCGAACTCTCCCGCCTCGCCGATTTTCAGCGCGCCGGAACCGAGTATGAGAACTTTTTTAGGCAGCATCTGCCAGATTTTAGCGGGATTTTAGCGGGAACTCCACCGTTTGACGAAAGAGCATTTTAATTTTATGAAATACCTATTCTGTTGAAACAAAAGCCAAATTCTGCTAAAATAATCAGATTTAAAAACCCTAAAACTGAAACCCCAAAGCAAACCGAACTCGAAAATGCAGATTCATCACGGAAAAATTCAGCATGTTTTTTATTCTCCGGAGTTTCTCGACTACCCGCGCGGACCGCTGTGGTATCTCGTGTCTGCGGTGATCGGAGTCGGGATAATCGCTTTTGGTGTGCTCACACAAACGATCACGCTCACGATTGCTTTCCTGCTTTTTGTCGCGGTCTACTGGCTACTGCACCACCACGAAGCGAAAATTCTCGAGATAGCAATCACTCAACACGGGATTCGAGCGGAGAAGGAATTTATTCCATTCGGCGAGATTCAGGAATTTTGGATGATCTACAATCCTCCGTTCGTGGCGGATTTGAAATTACGAGTGAATAGAAAATGGCAGCCAATCCGTACAATTCACATTTTCGGGCAGGATCCCACCGAGCTGCGGAATCTACTCTCCTTCCATGTGAAAGAAGTGGAGCGCGAGGAAGAATTAATTGATTTAATCGCGCGAGCTCTCCGACTTTGATTTAAAAAATGGCTGAAACTCCAAATAAAATCTCGAATCCGACTCTTCCGCATTCAGAATTGGCGCGGGAAATTGCAGCGCGAACGGGACATCAAGAAAAAATTTTCAGCGAAAATGAAATTCCAGAAGCGGCTGATCAAGATGTTGTTATTTTTCGATCGATTGATGAGTTTGCAAAAATGACAGAAAAAAATGTCGATGAATGGCCTTCGCTTTTACGAAAAGATGGCAACAAAATCAAAATGCATTTCCCTCCCGGACCTGATCAAAAAAAATTTGAGACAGTTTTAAAAAAATTCAAAAAAAAGAAAACTGAATATCTACTCAAAAATGAAGTCGTAATCACTCCCGAACAATCTGCCGAAGCTCACGAAAAAGTTGCTGAGGAAAACAGAATTAAAAATTTTCTCGACAAAAATTCCGGCTTCGAAATGGAGATTAAAAATAAAATCGACGACCTTTGCAACGCCCCCACCGACAACTCGGAAAAAACGATTTACGAAAACACGCTATTTTTTCTCGAAATGAGTTTTCGACAATTACTCGTTTTAGATTTGAAAGCGGCGGCGAAAAAAGGAGCCGACCTTCAGAAAGTCGCCGAAGAATCAACGAAAGAATGGATTGCCGCTCTCGAAGAAATGGCAGATGGTCCGACCCTCGAATATCACGAATTGCTGCCACAAGAAAATGAAGTCTATTCACCGGAAGCATGGAAACTCGTCAACGATCCTCAGTTCCGACAAGAGGCGGGCAAACTCGCGGAGACTGCTACCAAAACGACAGCCAAAGCGGCAGACAAAAAAAAGTTTGTTTCTTTTTATCTCGAGCAATGGGCAGAAGTGACCGAAGATGTGAATATCGAGGGCGCGACTCGCTTTTTGAATGAATCTCACGCAACGATGATGCGAGAGGTTGGCGAGGGGCATCTCTCGTTGGATGAGTTTCGGGAAGTTTGGACGGAAATTTCGAAAAACACGGCTGCTGCCGAACTTTTGAAAACTGCTGAAAATAGCAGCGCTTCGGAAAATTTCAACGAGTGGTTAAACGACAAAGATGAAGCTCTTCTC
>JAGLJE010000029.1 GCA_023142645.1 Candidatus Altimarinota bacterium
GAAAAATCTCCTTCGTCAAAAAAACGAACGGTGGACGCGAAACCGAGTTCCGACGAGCTGAATCAGTTTGATACAAGCTTGCGTCCGCGCAATTTTGAAGAATATATCGGTCAAAAAGATTTAAAAAGAAATTTGAAAGTTTTTCTCGAGGCGGCAAAGAGACGGGAGGAAAGTTTGGAGCACACTCTTTTTTACGGACCGCCGGGTCTCGGCAAAACCACCCTCGCGAGTGTTCTCGCGAATGAACTCGGCGTGAATCTCCGAATCACGAGCGGACCGGCTCTCGAAAAAGCCGGCGATCTCGCCGCGATTCTCACGAACTTGCAGCCGAATGATCTCCTCTTTATCGACGAAATCCACCGACTGCGAACGGTGGTCGAGGAGGTTTTGTATTCCGCGATGGAAGATTTCGCGATCGATCTCGTCCTCGGAAAAGGACCGGCGGCGAAAACGATGCGGTTGAATATCCCACGATTTACGCTTGTCGGTGCGACGACAAAATTCAGCGGGCTATCCGCGCCGCTCCGTGATCGCTTCGGCTCGGTTTTTCGGTTGAATTTTTACGAGGATTCCGAAATCGAAAAAATTCTCGAGCGAAGCGCACGGCTGCTCGAAGTTGAGATTAAAAAAGAAGCATGCCAAAAATTGTCTGGCTGTGCGCGCGCGACTCCGCGGATTGCAAATCGGCTGCTGCGACGAATGCGGGATTTCGCGCAAATTAATCACGAGGGGGTAATTCATTCAAAAGTTGTAGCGGAAGGTTTGAAAAATTTAGGAGTTGACGCGCTCGGACTTGATGAACACGACCGGCGGATTCTCGGAATTCTTGTGAAAAAATTCGGTGGTGGTCCGGTTGGATTGAATACACTCGCCGCGGCAAGTTCAGAAGAGGCGGAAACAATTGAAACAGTGATTGAGCCGTTTTTACTGCAGCTTGGTTTTTTGAATCGCACTCCGCGCGGACGAGTGGCAACGGCACGGGCTTTCGAACATCTCGGTCTCGAGATTCCGGAGAATCCGAGATTGGGAGTTTAGAAAAGGGGTTTCTTTCGTCAAAGGGAAAGAGTAAACTACCTTCTTTTTTAAAATTTTACCCGATGGAATTAAAGGATAAGATAACCACAATACCTGTGGATTGTGGTTACGAAAACGATCCAGATAGCCAAGAAATTTGTTTCGATATCTGTCCGCGTTCCAGAGAAGCAGTACTCATTTTTATCAAAAATCCGACTTGTAATTGTTCCAATAGCTCTGTGTGTACTTTTGCGAAATTAGGTGACGAAGAGGCATTTTGCGAAAAAATTCCTGAAGATTGTCGTGAAACAGTACGGAAAGGTCTGATGGTTTTGATGGAGATGGTTAATCAATCGAAGAATAAGATAGCTTGTTGATTTACACTCCTCGAATCCATTTCAGCTTTCCCTCGTCGATCGCAATCACATCCACCCTCCACGCAGAATTTTCGAGGGAATTTTTTTGAAGAAATCTCTCTCCTGCCGCCGCAATTTTTTCTAATTTTCTCTCATCTACTGACTCAATTGCACTTCCGAATTTTTGGTTCCGCCGCGCTTTCACCTCCACAAAAATAATTGTTTCGCCGTCGCGTGCGACGATGTCTACCTCGCCCTCGCGAGCATGGAAATTTTTCGCGAGAATCTCTAATCCCCGTGAGCGTAAAAATCTTTCAGCGATTTGTTCACCTGTATTCCCGAAATTTTTTTGAAAATCCTGCATGTTAAAATTCTCGCATGAAAATCTTATTTTTTGGAGATGTCTACGGAAAACCGGGACGAGCGGGATTGAGAGAAATTCTGCCGAAACTTATCAAAACCCATTCTCCCGATTTCGTCCTTGCGAACGCGGAAAATCTCGCGCACGGTCGCGGTCCGACAGAAAAGCAATTACTCGAATTGGCGGAAGTAGGGGTGGACGGTTTCACGAGCGGGAATCATATTTTTGACGCTAGCGGGTTTGAAAAACTTTTCGCAAAAGGAAGTTTTCCACTTGCACGACCGGCGAATTATCCAAAAAAAGGAGTGCCCGGTAATGGATTTTTTGTTTTAAAAAAGCGAAGTAAAGGTAGCAATTTACATTCCCTTTTCGTGGGAAATTTGATGGGGCGAATTTTTATGGGCGATCCTCTCGACAACCCGTTTTTCGTAGCGGAGGAATTAATTCGCGAGGCGCGGAAATTGAAGATTAAAAACATTTTCATCGATTTCCACGCGGAGGCGACGAGCGAAAAATCCATGCTCGGTCATTTTCTTGACGGAAAAATCTCGGCACTGATTGGCACCCACACCCATGTCCAAACTGCCGACGAACGAATTTTACCGAATGGCACGGCATTCATTTCAGACGCTGGAATGTGTGGAGTTTTGAATTCCGCAATCGGCGCAAAAACCGAAGCTGCGCTAAAAAGATTTCTCACAAATCTTCCCGCAAAACTCGAGATGGCAGAAGGAAAACCAATCGTAATTTCGGGAGTTTTAGTGGAATTGAAAAAAGACGGAAAAGCGAAAAGTATCGAGAGAATTTACGAGTTGATCGGGTGATTTTTAGATTTTGACGAAATAGATTTAATTGATAAAATTAACTCTCGGTTTAATTTAATCCCAAAAATCATGAGTGAATTTGAATGTGAAGTTATCAAAGGAGTCGGCTCTCCTTGCATCGGAGCGATGGAATGTTCTGAAAGAAGAAGTTTAGACAAAATACGCATAGGGAATACATTTAGAGGGGAGTTAAAAAAAGTTGAAGATGTGTTGAAAAGAATCAAAGATGGAGATTTAACAACCACACAAATAATTGAGTTAATTCGAAGCGATAAAAAGAAACTTTGGAAATTTAAACTTGAGTTGTATCCTGTATCTGAACTTGAGTTACTTCAAATTGCAACGAGACTAAAAATGCATCTTTGTTCAACTGCAAAATTAGAAAAGGCGAAAAACTCTTAGTTTAGATCTCATTCAATCGGCAAAAAGTTTTAGCTCACTACTTCTTCCAACTTACCACTCACGCGCGCCGCGTTGATCTCCATAGCAATTCGCTCTCCCATCGAAACCGAACGACCAAAGAGGTAGTTCGAATATGGGGTGGCAGTGATTCCAGGACTGCCGGGTATGCGAAACGAAACATCAAAAATAACAAGTTCTTCTTTTTTGCCATCGGTGTCAATTGCGCCTTGTAGTGCAAATGGACCGATTATTCCTCGCGGATTGAATTTTTTGCAAGTTTCAATGAATTTTACTCCCGCCTCATATGCTTTTTCGAGCAAACTTTCCTTCACCGTCGTCGCAATATGACCGGTTTCGATGAAGCTCGGGTGCTGTCCTCGCTGCGTAAGTTGCAGCTGTTCTTCTGTTGGTAGCCGAAGGAAGCCGTCAAGATTTGTCTGTCGACGGATATCAGTACCGAGCAATTCCAAACGGTTCGATAGTGGTGAGAAGAAAAAATTAAAATTAACCTGTGCCCCAAGAATACACTCTTCGATAACTGCTTTTTTCAAGCCCTCCTCGCTAATCAATCCCGCTGCCTTTTTTTCGCGAACTTTTGTTTCCCACTCCATCGGTGTCGATGCATAAAAATTTTCACGCTCATACATCCGCGTTGCGTTGCCAACTTTCGTGAGTGTTAGACAATTGATGTCTTCCGGATTTTTGAAAATTTTTGGTAAACGAATCCCCGCCGTCTCAAGAACATTGTATTGATTCGGCTTTTGGTCTCTTTCTTCCAGCCGAAGCAACTCACGAGTTCCGATAATCGGCACATTAAACTCATTCTCCACTTCGGCGAAGTCATCAAAATAAACCCAAAAATAGCGTGAATGCACAAAGAGAGCATTCAGCTCGCGCAATTTTTTTTGGATTTCGGGTTTGAGAATATCGGAAAATTCATCCACTAGAATCACCTCGTCGACGCAGCCAGTCTCTGTTTTTGGATCGAATTTGAGAAACTCGGAGTATGTTTTTTCACGCCCCTTCTTTGCGACTACACATGTTTTGAATCCTTGTTTTTTCGCACCAAGACAAACTTCGAGAGCCGAATGTCCACCGAGTGCGGCAATCGTGAGATTTTCGAGATCGTAGCCTTCGAGCAGTTTTTTGGGGTCCATTTTCAAGAGAGTTAAAAGTAAAAGTTAACCGAGAACCTTTTCGAGTGAATCGTTTTCGAGTGCTATTTTAATTTCCCGCGCGATTCGGCGACCGGTCGACATTGGTTCGTTGTATTTGAAAAAAGTGTACGGCGAACCCGCGACGAACGGATTCGTGCCAGCAACGATGCGAGCAGAAATTTCAAAAACGGTGAGAATCAAATCTTGTGTCACTACACCTTCGAGACAAAACGGTCCGAACAATCCAGGTGGTTCCAATTTATGCGATTCGGTGACTACCCGCTCTCCGATCTTAATAAAATATGGAAGTAGCGATTCGCGAACGACGAGCGGAATATTTCCGACGATTGTGTAGCTCGTCTGTAAATTTGTCGTGATTTGGTCTGCTGCCGCCACGCGCCCGATCGAGTCCGCATTCGATTCATAGCGTTTGTCAAAACCCATGATTTCCAACTCTCCGGTAATGCGCGAGAAAAAATAGTGGACATAAATCGGCACACCGACAATGTATTCTTGAATCGTAAATTGCTCGTCGGGATGCGCCGCGATTTTTTT
>JAGLJE010000003.1 GCA_023142645.1 Candidatus Altimarinota bacterium
CATGGTGGATTCGGCAGGCAATCACTCGTTCGATTGCGGATCAATCGCGCACGATTCGCATTCCTGTCCACATGGTCGAGACGATTAATAAATTGACTCACACACAACGGAGATTAGTACAAGAATTGGGACGCGAACCGACAGCGGAGGAGATTGGTGCAGAAATGGATTTGGAGGTAAAGAAAGTTCGTCACATTCTGAAAATCAGCCAAGACATTGTTTCTCTCGAAGCGCCGGTTGGAGCAGAAGATGATTCGAAGCTTGAGGACTTCATCAAAGATGAGCAAACCCTCGCGCCGAACGATTTAGCGAATCGCCAACTCATTAATGAAGCAATCAACGATATGCTCCGCTATCTCACTCCTCGTGAACGGAAAATTATAAAAATGCGTTTCGGATTGGGTGATGGGATTGGTCACACGCTTGAAGAAGTGGGGCGAGAATTTGGAGTGACACGCGAAAGAATCCGCCAAATCGAAGCGAAGGTTCTGCAAAAATTGAAAGACCATCCCGCCGCAGCAAAAATCCGGAATTTTTAGGCTTAGGTCTGATAAAACGTCGGGGAGATTCGAATCTCAATATTCATTCGTCTCCTGCTTTGCTATCAACTCACCTTTTATTTGTAGCAACTTTTTCCCTGATTTACAGAGAAAAGCATTTAATTCCTTTATCGTCTTGTCGTTAGGCTGACGAGAGACGGAAATCACCTTGTCATGAAAATTCTCAACGATTTTTCGCAATAATGAATCGGGCTCAGTTTTACGCTTTAATGCATCTAGCCACTCAATCAACGGGCGCACATCATCATTTTGGATTTCGAATTTATGAGTTGTCTCCAGTGAAAGTTTCGTCATCTTGACTAATTTTTTCAGCGCGGCAACCGTTTTAATCTGCAGCAGAATATTATGCAAATTTTTTATCTCGTTCCATTTTTTTTTATCATTACTCGGTCCTACTCGCAGAGTTAGTAGACTAAACAATTTAGTTCTAAACCCAACTAATTTAGCCATCAACTCTTCATCAGGCGGAAGATTATAACGGAACTCTATAATAGCTTCATTCATAAAATTTAGAGTTTAAAAGACAATAATCTTTACCCACCCCAAAATATTTATCAAGTTTCTTTTGAACACTTTCTTAGTACGACCTCTGCCAGTGAGAGCATCTTTAACGAAATACTGGAGATTAGAAAAATTACTGCACAAACTTTTAATTCAAAATTCGAAAGTTATTTTGCTAAGATGTAAATCTCGTGCCGCCTAAAAAATCCCCACCATCGAAAGTAGCCCCCCACGCCATTGAAGCGGAGCGTGGAGTTTTGGGAAGCGTGCTGATTGATAAAGACGCGATTATTAAAATCGCGGATTTGCTGGCAGCGAACGATTTTTACGAACCAAAACATGAAAAGGTTTTCGAGGCGGTAATAGATCTTTTCTCCTCGCATACACCCATCGATTTACTCACGCTCTCGCAAAAATTGAAGGATAAAAAAACTTTGAAAATAATCGGTGGCAGGAGTTATCTCGCGGAATTGACAGAAGAAACGCCGACTTCGAGCCATGTGCTTGAGTATGCCAAAATCGTGAAAGAAAAATCGACCCTCCGCAAACTGCTTTCGACCGGTCGGGAGATTTCCGGTCTCGCACTCGAAGAAGGCGGCGAAACAAATCACCTTCTCGAAAAAGCGGAGCAAAGTTTATTTAAAGTCACGCAGAATTTGATTCGCGACAAATTTGTTTCGGTTAGGGAAATTTTACAGAGCCGCTTCGATGAATTTGCAGAACTCCACGATGCCGAAGATAAAAACGCGATTCTCGGTGTGGCAACCGGTTTTCGCTCGCTCGACCACATCATTTCGGGAATGAAATCGGCGGACATGATTGTTCTCGCGGCTCGTCCCTCGATGGGAAAAACCGCGCTCGCGCTGAATATTTCGCAAAATGTTGCGCTGCGGGATGGTAAAAAGGTTGGTTTTCTTTCTCTCGAAATGTCGAAGGAGCAGCTCGTCGATCGGATGTTTGCCAGTTTGCTCGGCGTGGATTCGTGGCGGCTTCACAAAGGCAAGCTCACCGATGAGGAATTCAGCCGAATTGGTGGAGTGATGGATGAGCTTTCGAAAGCTGATTTTTTTATCGACGATTCGGTCGGATCGAGCGTAATGGAAGTGCGCGCGAAAGCGCGGCGCTTACAGATGGAGCACGGCTTGGATTTGCTGATCGTGGATTACTTGCAGTTGATGAGTTGTGAATCGCACGCGTGGGCGGGAAATCGAGTGCAGGAAATCGGGGAAATTTCGCGAAGTTTAAAAGCACTCGCACGCGAGTTGCGAATTCCGATTATGGCACTTTCACAGCTTTCCCGCGCAGTGGAAAATCGACCAGGTAAAATTCCGCAGCTCTCAGATCTCCGCGAATCGGGAGCGATTGAGCAGGACGCGGACATCGTGATGATGATGTACCGCGAGGATTATTACGAAGAGGATTCGAGCCGCCCGGGGGTGACGGATATTTTCATTCGAAAAAATAGGAACGGACCTACAGGAAGAGTTGAGCTGATGTTCAAAAAAGAACAGATGCGCTTCTTTGACATTGAGAAAAAGCAGGCGAAAGAAGTTGCTGCCCAACCGGAATTCGAAGCAGCGACGATGCTGGGTGATTTTTAGGAATGTAACGAAAATTAATTTTTGCGCCTAAATTTTTGAGGTCTGTTTTGAGATGAATACCTTGTCCTGTTGGTTGAGAATAGTCTTGGCGGCGCGGTGCGGCTCGATGGTAGATCGGTTGGTGTTTTAGTAATAGGCAAACGAGTGCGAATGGCGCGCTCAATGGCATTAATTTTTTTTGCCTGATTCGGCGTTGCCATAGAAATTGCCTTACCGACACGATTTGCTCGACCCGTTCGTCCGATCCGGTGGATATAGTCGTCGGGATTTTCCGGTAAATCGTAATTGATGACAAGTTCGATTCCAATGACATCAATACCGCGCGCCGCAATATCAGTCGCAACTAAGATACGATATTTGCCGGATTTGAATCCTGCCAAAGCGTTTCGTCTTTGTCCTAAACTGCGGTTCGAGTGAATTTCTGCAGCGGTATACCCCATATTCCGAATAATTATCGCCAATTTGCGCGCGCCATGTTTTGTTCGAGTAAAAATTAAAACCGTGCCACAGTATTCGCCGAGAATCTTTTCAAGTAATTGCGGTCGAGTTTTTTGAGAAACTACGAAGATTTCCTGCTCCACTAATTCGCTCGTCGTGCCAGCTGGAGCTACCTCGACTCGCAGCGGCAGCTGCATATATTTTGTAGCGAGACGGGCAATTTCAGGAGGCATCGTCGCGGAAAAAAGCAAAACTTGTTTTTTTGCCGGAGTGGCGACGATAATTTTATTAATCTGCGGAGCAAAACCCATATCAAACATACGATCAGCTTCATCTAAAATCAAAATGGCAATATTTTGCAACGTGACAATTCCTGACTGCATTAAGTCGATCAGTCGTCCAGGCGTGGCGATAATGATTTTCGGATGTCGCCGTAGTATCGCAGTTTGATGTCGTGCTGAAGCTCCACCGATTACCAATGCTAGTGTCAGACTTGGTAAGAGTTTTTTCAAACTTACTGAAACTTGCTCAGCTAACTCACGAGTTGGCAACAAAATTAGCCCTTGCGTTTCCGGTGGTAGGGCTTCCAACCGCTGAATCAGCGGTATACCAAAAGCCAGTGTCTTGCCTGTACCTGTTTGCGCGATCCCAACAACATCCTTCCCAGATAGAATTATAGGATAAACTTCTGATTGGATGGGTGTTGGACTGGTAAATCCCAATTCATCAATAGCTTGATTCAACTGTTTTGAAAGGCTCAGATCTTTAAAAGATTTCATATCCGCCAAATTACGCTTTTTTCCATCTTCATGTGCTCGGAATTTTGCAGAAGAATAAGAATTTATATAAGATCTGCTTTGGGCTTAGCCCTGCCAGCTTCATTGATATACTTCACTTTGGGGTGACCAACTAGCAGGGATGCATAAACCTGGTGACCGTCAGGAATCCTGAACTCTTTTCGCATGGCCTTACTTCGACTCATTGCGCTTACAATAAAGCCATTAAAACAAGTTCCTAATCCCAGAGTGTTGGCATAGATGGAAGTGTAGGTAGCCCAGATATTGGCATCTGCAGCGGCCATACTATATTTTGTTACCCGGGCATGGAACAGAAGGACCACAGGGGCGTGGTGGCATACCAGTGACGATCCCGGAACTTGTCGTGCGATAAATTGTTTTTTATAATTATTAAGACGACGCAGATCAAGTTTCGGCGCAAGCAGCTGGAGGATCGGCATTAAAAGCGGTGAGGTAAAAATCCGAATGGTGTTAATTAGATTTCGAGCTGTAGAATCATTTAACTTTTGAATCTCCTCTTTGGCTTTTATAATACTAATTTCAACGGGGCGTGCGTTACTGGCAGAGGGATAGTGCTTCATATTCTCAAGCAGCAGGTAGAGCATTCCCTCATCCACCTCCTTTTTCATATAACTTCTGCAGGTTCTTATTCTGGCTGACAAGTTTTGAAAATCGCCTGGTAAGACAGTATTTGGATTAAGTTTCTTGATCACATCTTCATCGGGGAAAACAGTGGATTCGGGACAAATGGCCACACAGTGCCCGCAGTGAATACAATTGTCGTTTATTGTTCCCTGTTCAATATCGATGGCATCCGACGGACAATCATTGACACAGAGCATGCACTTTATACAGTTTTCCAGATTAATGGTAGGCATCTTGTAAAATTTTAATACCAAAAGTAATATTCCCTATGGATTATTGGCAGAGCTGATACTTTGATGCAGAAGGAAATGGTGCACAGCTCTGGTAATTACTTAAGCTTGACTTACTATCAAGTATATCGTATATTTACGATGCGTAAAAGTACGAGTCGTAAAAATACGACACGGTATAATACGATATTATTAAAATAGGCGCCATGAAGAAGAAAGCAAGTAATCCTTTTCAGTATGGAGTAGTGGTTGATGATTCAGCCTTTTGCAATAGAAAGGAGGAGATAGCCTATTTGAAGAACCAGATTATAAATGGCTACTCTACCTGGTTGTTCTCGCCAAGGCGCTTTGGTAAGACCTCCCTGGTTGATAAAGTTTTCAGGGAGATGGATAATACCTTATGTATCTATATAGACCTTTATAATATCAAGTCCAAAGATGATTTTTGTAAAAGGTACTC
>JAGLJE010000030.1 GCA_023142645.1 Candidatus Altimarinota bacterium
TCGAGAATTTTTTTGTTGCCGAAGTGCTCGACTTTCAGTTTTTTAATTTTCTCGGGTTTCAAATATTCGACGAACGAACCGTGCGGAATCACGATCGCGTTACGAGCAATCAGCTTTTTTTCGATCTTCGGAAAATCAGCGAATTTCTCCACCTCGATGATCTCATCCGCCACGGGAAACATTTTGTACGGCTGAACTCTTTTTCGCTCGCACACGCAAATTGTCTCGAAACCCTCATCTTTCGCGCCTTTCAGAATTTGCAACGCGGAATGGCTGCCAATCGTCGCGATTCTTTTCGGAAGCTTCAACATTTTGGGAGGGTTTGATTGAGTTTAGCAAAAAAATGCTAAAATGGCGTTGGTGAAAAAGCTTCCGATAAATTATCGAATTAAAATTGAGTCTTGCGAGGAGGGTGGGTATTTTGCGTTTTCTCCGGATTTACCAGGTTGCCAAATTCAAGCAGAAACTTACCTTGAAGCTTTGCGTGAAATTCACGCTGTAGTGGAAGCTTACATTGAAGATTGCATCGCAGCGGGTGATGAGATTCCTTACTCGAATCAGAATTTAGTCGCAGTATAATGAGTATTCGATTTCCCGCAGTTTGCGCGAAAGATGTTATTAAAGTTTTGAACAAAATTGGTTTTGAATTCAGTAGAAGAGCTGGCGGTAGCCACGTAATTTATCGCAATCTTGAAACTAATCAACGCGTGGTAATCCCGATCCATCCAAAAACAATTATCAAAAGAAAAACCCTCAAGTCAATTTTGCATTCCGTGAGTTTGACAGTGGATGAGTTTCGGAAACTGCTTTAATCCGAAATAATCCCCGCCACTGCACTCGTCGCCACAATCCGCGGACTTGCTAAATAAACTTCCGATTCTTTCGAACCCATCCGTCCGACGAAATTACGATTCGTCGAAGCGATTGCCCGCTCCCCTGCTGCGAGCACTCCCATGTGACCACCCAAACAAGCTCCGCAGGTCGGGGTGGAAATTGTAGCTCCCGCATCGGTGAAAATTTTGAAAAGCCCCTCCGCATCCGCCTGCTTCCAAATTTCCGTTGTTGCCGGCACGACAATCATTCGTACGCCATCTGCGATTTTTTTACCGCGCAAAACCATCGCTGCTTCGCGCAAATCTTGAATCCGACCATTCGTACAACTGCCGAGATACGCCTGGTCAATTTTAATTGCCTCTTTTTTTGCTACGGAAATTGGTTTCGTATTCGAAGGCAGATGCGGATATGCTACCTGCGGCTCAAGATTCGAAATATCGATTTCAACTGTTTTTTCGAATTTAGCGTCGTCGTCCGACTTCAAAATTTCATAATCTTTCAATCCTCGCGCTTCGACATATTCGATTGTCTTTTTGTCTGGCGGAATAATCCCGCATGTCGCTCCCGTCTCGACTGCCATGTTTGAGAAAACGACGCGGTCTTCAACTTCCAGCGAATCAATCAGCTCACCGGAAAATTCGATCGCTCGATTAGTCGCGCCATCGACGCCGAGCGTACAGACAACTTCGAGCATCGCGTCTTTCGCAAAAACACCGGAC
>JAGLJE010000031.1 GCA_023142645.1 Candidatus Altimarinota bacterium
GGCAATTTCTTTCACAATTACGAGCGGAGCCGGTTCAGGCTGCACAGTTTGATTTGCTGAAATTACTTTTTTGATTAGTCCACAGGCTTCTTTAATGTTTGTTCCATAGCCAACGCCCACCCCAATTGCATGCCGTCGAATTGGATTTTTGAAACACTTCACCGCTGATTCGAGCATTTTCAAATTCGGCACAGTAATCTCCCCGCCATCGAATCCACGAAGCGAAGTGGCACGGGATTGAATATCCACAATTGTACCCGCAACGCTACTTTTTCCACTCACATCGGGATCGAGACTCACGAAATCTCCGAGATTAAATTTATTATTTGAAAGTAAAACCACTCCCGCGAAAAAATTCGCGAGGAAGCTGCGAAGCGAAAAAGCAAGACCGAGACCGATACCGCCGGTGAACCATTCAAGCGGTGCACCCATTACAGTAAGCGCAATCAGTGTCCCAACTACGAAAGTAGTAGTAAAAATAATCCTCCCATAAAGAATGCACACCTCTTTGTGCTGATCTCCCTGCCTTTTCCGAATAATACGATGCACCCAATTTCGAAGAAAATTCGCGAGGAAATAGGTAACTGCAAAAGCCGCCACTCCCAAAATAATTTTCATAAGAGCATCCGGAATGAGGGGGGTATTCTCTACTTCCCCACTTGCTGCGAGTGCAACTGGAATTAGATTCATTTTTGAATGTTTATTTGTGAATGTAAATTATCGTAGTAGTTTATCAAATTTAACAGGTAAAATCAAGAGTCTGCTAAAATATTCCAGATGATTGAAGAAGTTCAAATTTTCGAGATTAAAAAACTCGCGGACAATCGCGGCTTCCTCGGAGAAATTTGGAAAAATTCACAACTCGCGAACTTCAAACCGCGACAAATAAATTTCACTCTTGCGCATCCGGGAATAGTGAAGGCCTTTCATTTCCACAAGCAGCAGCAAGATTTTTGGTTTTGTGTGAGCGGAAACATCGAAGCAGTTTTGTTCGATCGGCGGAAAAATTCCAAAACTTTTGGCGAAACTCAAACCGTAATTCTCGGTGAACACAATTTCGCCGGACTTTTAATTCCATGTGAAGTGGCACACGGTTATCGGGTTTTGGGAAATCAACCCGCAGGATTGATTTATCTCGTAGATGCAGAATATGATTCCGCAAATCCAGATGAAGGAAGAATTCCTCACGATTCTCCGGAAATTAATTTCGATTGGAAAACTAAACCTCGCTGAACTAAAAATTTGGCTTTATTTAAAATTGCAAAAATTGAAAATTAAAAAATTACTTGTCACCGGCGGCTGCGGATTCATCGGTTCGCATTTTTTACGAAAAATTTTAACGGAAACTGACTTCGATATAATAAATCTCGATAAATTAACATACGCCGGCAAACTCGAAAATACCGCTGACTTAGCGAAAAATTCTAGATACAAATTTATCGAAGGAAATATTTGCGACAAAAGTTTGGTGGACAAACTAATTTCCGAAGTCAGCGCGATTGTAAATTTTGCGGCGGAAAGCCATGTCGACAACTCAATTGAGAATCCGCAAGTTTTTGTAGAAACAAATGTGCTCGGTACACAAACACTCCTTGATTCCGCACGGAAACATTCGCTCGAAAAATTTCTACAAATCTCAACCGACGAAGTCTACGGCGATCTCCCGCTCAATTCGACAGGAAAATTTCGCGAGCACGACGAATTGAAACCAAGCTCTCCGTATTCTGCCTCGAAAGCTGCCGCCGATATGCTTTGCATAGCGGCATGGAGAACTTTTAAGCAACCAATCACAATTTCCCGTTGTTCAAATAATTTCGGCACACATCAGCTAGCTGAGAAGTTAATGCCACTCGTAATTTCCCGCGCATTAAAAAATGAAAAAATTCCGGTTTACGGCGACGGAAAAAATGTGCGTGATTGGATTCACGTGAACGACCATTGCTCCGCAATTTTAAAAATTCTCGAAAAAGGGAAAACAGGAGAAATTTACAACATCGGCGCAGATAACGAGCTAGCAAATATCAAACTCGTGAAACTACTGCTAAAAATTCTCAAGAAAGACGAGAAACTGATTGAATTCGTGAAAGACCGACCGGGTCACGATCGAAGATACGCGATTGATTCTAGTAAAACCCAATCCGAGCTTGATTGGTATCCGGAACATGTTAATTTTGAAGAAGAGTTGAAAAAAATGGTGGCGTGGTATGAAAAGGAAAATTTTTAAAAATTGGCTTCATGAAACTTGCTACTCACACCGTTGTCGGCTTCCCAGATTTGGAAACGAGCGAAAAAATCGTGAGTTTGCTTGCGGAAAATTCCGAAATTGTCGAGCTGCAAATTCCATTTTCCGATCCGGTCGCTGACGGACCAGTAATCGCAGCAGCAAATTATCGCGCAGTCGAGAATGGAATCACTCCTCAAATTTGTTTGAGCTTCGTGAAAAAAGTTTCCCGAAAATTTCCACAAACGAAATTTTATTTAATGAGTTATTTCAATCCTATTTTTCGTTTCGGGATTTCAAAATTCGCGAAAAAGGCAGCTGAAGCAGGAGCGTGTGGTTTTATAATCCCCGATTTACCAACTGAAGAAGCTACAGAAATTTTAGCGGAGTGCAAAAAAAACGGACTCGAATTCATTTTTGTCGTGGCTCCGAATACCACTAACGAGAGATTGAAAAAAATCGGAAAAGTCGCTGGTGAGCAAGGCTGGATTTATTGCGTAGCGCGACTCGGCGTAACCGGCGGACAAACGGCATTCAATGCCGATTTGAAAAAGTTTCTCAGTCGCGTGCGACACTTCATGAAACTGCCACTGGCTGTCGGCTTTGGTGTGAGTAAAAAATCCGATATATTGGCAATTCAAAAAGCAGGTGGCAACATTGCCGTCGTAGGTTCAGCAATTATTCGAAAATATAAAAAAGGCGGAATAAAAGTTGTCAAGCAATTTATGAAAGAACTCGTCAATAGGTGAAATTCATCATGGCAGAAATTTTCCTCTAAAAAAATTAGATCGCGGTAAATAATCTGTCGGTAAATACAAACTCTTGGAAAAAGAAGTAAATTGTGCTAAAATGCGAAGAAATCAAAACTGAAAATTTCAAAATAAAATGAGTAAAACTAAAATTTTTGCTTTCGTCATGTTAATTCCGCTTTTTTGGTAGTTGGCAATTTAACTGCTGCCACGGAAATCAACTCTTCCGGTCTTTCCAAAGTAACTTTTAAGACAAAAGCAAAAAATGATGAAATTTGAAAAAATAATTACCTAAATCAATATTTATTATGAATAATTTAAAGGGCTTGACTCAACAAGAAGCCAACAAAAAAATGAAAGAATTTGGACCAAATGAAATAAAGGAACTTGTTCACATTTCCCCATTCCAAATTCTCTTAAGGCAAATAAAGAAAAATTTTATTATATATCTATTATTTGCGGCTGCGTTATTGTCGTTTTTTGTTGGTAAATCAATAACGGGATACGCTATTTTTGGAGTCATAATTGTTGTTACATTAGTTGGGTTTTTTCAAGAGTATAAGGCAGAAAAAGCAATTAGCGCCCTGAAACAAATGATTATGCCAATTTCTATCGTTGTAAGAAATGGTAAGGAAATCGAGCTTTCTTCATGCAAGATCGTACCCGATGATATCATTATCTTGAGAACTGGTGAAAAAATTCCGGCAGACTGCATTGTCCTAGAGGAAAAAGAATTGCGAGTTAATGAATCGGTCTTAACAGGCGAATCTCGAGAGGTTAAAAAAATTACAGTAAAAAAAGAGAGCGACTGTGAAAAAGAAAATCTAATCTTTATGGGAACATATATTGTTAATGGAAGATGCATAGCCAAAGTTTTACACACGGGCATGAACACAGAGTTTGGAAAAATAGCTGGAATGATTTCTGAAACAGAGAAAGAACTGCCTTTGCAGAAAAAAGTGAATAATATAGCGAAATATTTGGTATTTGTGGCAGTAGCAGTTTCTATTTTGACTGGCAGCATTATGTTAATAAGAAGTGTGTCCTTTTCTTGTGAAATTTTGGTAGAGGTTCTTATTGTAGTTATTGCTCTATCTGTCTCCGCATTTCCTGAAGGATTTCCGGTTGTTCTCATCTCAACTCTTGCTTCTGGTGCCTATAGAATGGCGAAAAAAAATGCAATCGTAAATAGAATGTCAATAATCGAAACTCTGGGTGAAACCACAGTCATTTGTACTGATAAGACAGGAACAATAACTATGGGAGAAATGACCGCAAAAGAGATATTTTTAGATGATAAACTTTTTAATATTACCGGAGTTGGTTATAAAGCAGATGGAAATTTCATACAGAATAATAAAAAAATAGATATTCAAAAAAATATTCCCTTAAGGTTACTTTTGAAAACAGCCGTTTTGTGCAATGATGCCAAAATCGAAAGAAAAGGCACAGACAAAGAATACGACATAAGGGGAACACCAACCGAAGCATCTTTGCTAATAATGTCAGCAAAGGCGGGGATTTTCAGAGAAGATTTACGATTCATAAGAAAAGAGGAAATTCCATTTAGCTCTGAAAGAAAAATTATGTCTGTCTTGTGCAAAGAAAAGCAGAAAAATTATATTTATTCTAAGGGTGCTCTGGAGATCTTGATTAATAGATGTAAATTTATACAAAAAGGAAATAAGATTATTGAATTGGATAAAAAAGAGAGAAAGAAAATCATGGATTTAAGTAAAAAATTTGCATCAAAAAAATTCAGGGTTCTTTCCTTTGCTTATAAAGAAACGGCTTCTTTTGAGAAAAACCATTTTGAGAAAGATCTTATATTTTTGGGTTTGGTCGCCCTAGAAGATCCTCCAAGAAAAGAAGTCAGAGAAGCAATCAAAACATGCGAAGATGCCGGAATAAGCATCAAAATGATTACAGGAGATAATAAAGAAACTGCTATTGAGATAGCAAAAGAAATAGGACTCGAGAAAAAAGATACTCTTGTCGGGGAAGAAATAGACAAACTAACGGAAGACGAACTTTCGAAAATTGTAAATAGAGTTGTGATATTCGCAATGGTCAAACCAGAACACAAGTTGAGAATTGTAAAAGCACTAAAACAAAATGGTGAAATCGTCGCCATGACTGGTGATGGTGTAAATGATGCTCCTGCGTTGAAAGAAGCACACATTGGAATAGCAATGGGTAAAAATGGAACAGATGTTACGAGAGAGGTGGCTGATTTAACTTTAAAAGACGATAATTTTATTACGATCGTCTCCGCTGTTAGAGAAGGCAGAACCATCTTTAATAATATCCGTAAATTTGTTGTATACCAACTTTCTTGTAATTATGCTGAATTATTTATTATATTCTTTGGAATATTGATTGGCTTACCGCTACCGTTACTTGCATTACAAATTTTATTTATGAACCTTGTCACAGACAATCTACCAGCGATTTCTTTAGGTTTTAATAATTCTTCTCAGGATATAATGAAAATGAAGCCAAGGAGAAAATCTAACATTTTAAATAAAAAACTAATTATTTTACTTGTAACAACCGGAACCATAATGGGTCTTTTAGCTTTAGGAGTATTTTACTTTACGCTCAATATTCTCGAACAAGATATCGTAGTGGCAAGAACTACTACCTTGGTTACTTTGATATTTCTTGAGATAGCAAATGCTTTTAACTTCAGGTCATTCAGAAAGGGAGTCTTGAATCGTTCTCCTTTTGTAAACAAGTATTTAGTTTATGCTTCTATTGTTTCCATTTTGGCAACATTGGCGATAATTTATACTCCACTAAATAAAATATTTGAAACTGCTCCAATCACCTTATTTAATTTTTTGACGGCAATTGTGATATCTCTATTTATAATAATTGTTTTTGATGTTTTGAAAGTAATAAATAAGAAAAAACATGGCGTAGCAAACGGTCTGTAATAATCGACCATTGTGCCCCAATTTATCTGACACCTTCAATTAAGCTGGGAACTGTACAAACTTTCCAAACAACAACACAGCAAGCATTGTCTTCCCGCGCTGAAAGGCGTCAAGCATGTCGGTGTGTCGGCAGTATCACGAATCTACGGAATCTACCCGCTACGATTTATCCTCAATTTTCTACCTCCGGATTTTTAATAATACGTATATTTTTTAGTGAGAAATTTTTCTTCCCGCCCTCTTCCCATATTCTCGCGAAAGCAACTACCGCCTTTCCTTCAATTTCTTTTTTTACGAGAAAATTCGAAGTATCACTTTCGCAGCCCATTTGAAAGCAGCTCCGTGAATCACGGCTTGCAAGCCGATTGTCTCCCATTACAAAATAGCTTCCTTCAGGAATCTCGAAATCAACTTTCCGTGCTTTTTCTGCGTCGGAACAAAACCCGTTATCCACGCAAACATTCCCGAAATTGTGGGAAGCGATGAAACTTTCATCCAACTTTTCGAATTCTCCACTCTCTTTCTCCACCCAAACGAATCCCTCGAAAAAACGAATTGTTTCGTTCGGTAGTCCGATCACTCGTTTAATGAGATAGTTTTCCGAATTCGTGGGCTTGAAAACAATCACGTCATTCCGTTCGTATTCCGCGCCAAAAACATACGGCATTTTCCAAACAATAATGAGTTCCCCGTCGAGAATGTTGGGAGTCATCGATTGCTGCTGTACACGAAACGGAGCGAAGAAAAACGGCTTTACTACTACCAAAACAATGAAAAAAATTACCACTACATCGGTGACGAAATCGAGTAAAGCAGATTGAAGAGGAGAAAGCTTTTTATTTCTCGGGAAACGGACTCTTTGGAAGATTTTCATAAACGCGGGAGATTCTACCTGAACTTATTCAGGGTGAGAAGGGAAAAAATTCTGTAAACTGTACGCTGAAAACTGTAAACTGTCCTCGTGATTCTCGATCGGATTATTTTCGCCAGCCATCTTCAGAATGAAGAGAAGCTTGTTTATGTGGTGCACTCACATTGGTTTGCAGCTTATCGTCCGATTTGCAAAGTTGGCTTTTTCGGAATGCTCGTACCCGCACTTTTTTTCGCGATGTTCCCCACTCAAATTTCGCTGTGGATTTTTGGCGCGTGGTTCGCGCTCGGATTTCTGCGTTTCCTCCGCGAAGTAATGGATTGGTATTTCGATGTCTTGCTCATAACAAATCAGGGTGTGATCGACCTCGACTGGCGGGGAGTTTTTGACAAATCAGCTTTGCGAGTTGATTATGACATGATCGTAACTATTTCTTTTGAAAAAACAGGCTTTTGGTCAAGTCTTTTGAATTTCGGAGATTTCATGATCCAAAATTACGGCGATTCAAATCTCGATCTGCCAATGGCTGCCCGTCCGCAACGCGCGGAGAATGAAATTATCGAGGCAAAAGAAAAATACACTCGCGCTCGCGGACTCGAAGACGAGAAGGTTTTAAAAGAAATTTTGTCCGGAATGGTGAAGCGGCATGTCGCCGGTCACCGCGAAAAAGGCGATAGTCTTGCGGATATTATTTAAAATTTCTCTTGAAAACTACTTCATCCAGTTTGAAAAATTTATGAATGGAAAATCAGTTTTTGTTTGCGAAAAATGCGGTGTGAAATCGCCGCGGTGGAGCGGACAATGTGTCAGCTGTGGCGAGTGGAATTCACTCGTTGAGCAAGCTGTCGAGGAAAAATTTTTTGGTAACCGACAAAAAGTTTCAGGGAAAGCCAGTCGTGCTCTTTCCGCCGACAAACTCGTGCGCGTGCCTCTACAAAGATTGAAAACCGGGATTGGCGAAGCTGATCGCGTACTCGGCGGCGGAGTGGTTCCCGGCAGTTTGATTTTGCTTGGCGGCGAACCTGGTATCGGCAAGTCCACGCTCACTCTTCAACTTGCGGCAAAATTCGCGGAGCAAATTGGCAAAACCCTCCTTGTCTCCGGCGAGGAATCAGCAGAACAGATCGCGCTCCGCGCGGAACGGACGAAACACGCGCACTCTCGTCTCCACATTTTGGCGGAAAATACCCTCGAAAATATCCTCGCAACGGCAGCGGTAGAAAAGCCGAAATTGCTGATCGTCGATTCGATTCAAGTGATGAGCTCGTTGGAATTACCTTCAATGCCCGGCTCGATTCCACAAATCCGAATGGTGACTGAGCGGCTACTTCGTTTCGCGAAAACCACCGGAACCCCCATCATTCTCATCGGTCATGTTACAAAAGACGGCGACCTCGCCGGTCCGCAGCTGCTCGCGCATCTCGTAGATGTCGTTCTCACTCTCGAAGGCGATCCTCACCGCGACTTCCGATTACTAAGGGGGATAAAAAATCGTTTCGGTGCGACAAGTGAGGTCGGCGTTTTCGAGATGCGGGGAGATGGCTTGATTGAAGTGAAAAATCCTTCCGCCGCTTTTCTCGAGGGAAGAGCAAAAGATGCAATTGGCAGCTGCGTATGCGCAACGATGGAAGGCACCCGCCCGCTTCTCATCGAAGTACAGGCACTCACCTCACCATCTAATTTCGGCTATCCGAAACGAACAGCAAGTGGTTTCGATCTGAATCGGTTGCAGCTGATCGTTGCGGTGTTGCAAAAACATGCTGGCATCAAACTGGACGCGAGCGATGTTTTCGCGAATGTTGTCGGCGGTTTTCGTCTCCGCGAACCGGCTGCCGATCTCGCCGTCGCACTCGCGATTGCTTCTTCGAAAATTCGAAAGCCCCTTCCCGCCAATCTGGCGGCTTTCGGTGAAATCGGACTTACGGGTGAGATTCGGATCGTCAGTCAGATTGAAAAAAGAAAAAAGGAAGCGCAAAAAATGGGGTTCGAGAAAGTCGTGAGTGGAAAAGAGTTTCGCTCGCTCGCTGAAGCCGTGAAGCAGATTTGTTAAAATTTTCGCGTGGACTTCACAATCCAAACGGAAGGAAATTACGACCTCGTCAACCTCACTTCGAAAATCGAGGAAGAGATTGTCAAATCCAAAATCGAGAAAGGTGTGGCGATAATTTTCGCGAAACACACTACTATCGGTCTCACTTTGATGGAATGGGAGGATGGTACGAAACAAGATCTGGTTGAAACTTTCGAAAAAATCGCTCCGCAAAAAGGCAACTGGCATCATGAAAAATGGAACGACGGAAATGGGGCCGCCCATGTGAAATCCGCGCTATTCCCTCCTTCGCTCTCGATCCCGGTGAAAAACGGGAAGCTTGATTTGGGAGTGTGGCAAAACATCGTTTTGATTGATTTCGATGTCAAACCGCGGAAGCGGGAGGTAGTGATAAGAATTATTCCAACAAAATGAAAAAAGCTCTCCGTGTAATCGTCGCCGATATCGTTCCAAAAGATTTGCCGAAACCGGATACAGAGAAGCATTTCGCGGAACTCGTCCGACTTGTCGAAACTCTCGGCGGGATAACCGTCGTGAAAGTGATTCAAAAACGGGGGCGACCGAGCGGCAAAACTTATCTCGGGACAGGGAAAGCTATCGAAGTCAGTGAGACAGCTACGGAATTGAAATGCGATGCAGTCGTAGTGAATGGGATTCTGAAAGGCAGTCAAATTTACGAACTCACGCAACGGATTCCGGTGCTTGT
>JAGLJE010000032.1 GCA_023142645.1 Candidatus Altimarinota bacterium
TATGACATTCCGAAACTTTACCGGCGGGCTGCTACCACGCTTTTTGAACGCGAACGAGGCGGCGGAGTGGTGCAGCGAGGCGCGGGCGAGAAAGGAATCGAAGCAGAAAAGCGGCACATCCTCCGCGAAATCAAAATGATTGACGCGAAAATCAAACGGTTGTCGGTGATTCGTCAAAATCAGCGGAAACACCGTCAACGGAGCGGACTGCTAACAATCGCGCTCGTCGGCTACACGAATTCGGGAAAGTCCACGCTACTGAAAGCGTTGACGGGAAAACGGAATATCCTCGTCGCCGATAAATTTTTCGCAACACTTGATCCGCGGCTGGGAAGTTTGTGGCTACCGAAGATTGGAAAAAAAGTGCTGCTCGCGGACACAATCGGCTTCATCGAAAAGCTGCCGCCCGATTTGATCGTAGCTTTTCGAGCAACTCTCGAAGAAGTACGCGAGGCGAATTTACTGCTCCACATTTTCGATACCTCCGATTCCGCGAAAGAAATTTCTCGGAAAAAGAAAACTGTAAACGAGATTTTGCGAGACTTGAGGGCGGAGAAAAAATCGCAAATTTTGGTCGCGAATAAAATCGATTTGAAACCTTTCCGCGGCAAAAACGCGATTCCTGTTTCGGCGGAAAAGAATTTGGGGTTGTTGGAGTTGAAGCGGGAGATTGAGAAAAAACTTCTTTAAACCAATCTCCGGCAAAATCTCCCGCCACGATCTCCTCGCGAGAATCAGTCCGACATGACCGTAAACCGGCAGCTCCGCATTTTCTTTCGCGTGTTCCTTGCAGTTTGATAAAATCTCTCACATGAAAAAATTAGCATTAGTACTCGGCGGAGGCGGAGCCAAAAGTTTTGCCCACTTGGGCGTTATAAAAGTTCTGCAAGAAAATAATATCCCCATTGATCTTCTAGTAACTTGCAGTGGTGGATCTATCATCGGAGCACTGATCGCGAGTGGCGCGAACATCGAAGAAATTAAAAAAGAGTTTTACAAAAAAACCCGACGGATTAATTGGTTCACACTGAAGCTCAGCCGGAAAGGACTTTTGTCTCAAAAAAATATTCAAAGCATCTTGAAGCATTTAGGCGCAGATATCGACATTCGAGATACGAAAATTCCAATTCGGATCATGTCTACAAATCTCAATCTTGGAGAGTTAAAAATTTTCAAAAGCGGCAGTTTGAAAAAAGCAGTTTGCGCCTCAGTGGCTTTTCCGGGAATTTATAAACCGGTGAAAATCGGCGATTACTTGTTTGTCGATGGTGGCGTGTTGAATTCGATCCCCGCTGATATCGGATCTCGAGAAATAGGTCGCGGTAATGTGACTGTCACGATTAATCTCGATTATATTTTGAATGGAGAAATAAACGAATCACACGTCTTCCAAATAATTCATCGGAGTATTTACATTCCAATGATTTCTCAAAGAAAGGAAATCGTGAAAAAAAATTCAGACATAATTCTAGAACCATTCAAAGATAAAAATTTTGGCTTCAAAAGCTCGGCTGATATTCTGCGTTTTTATTCTGTCAAAAAAATGGAAACTTTTTATCAGCTGGGAGTAGAGGAGGCTGAAGAGAAAATCAATCGAATAAAACTTTTACTGAAAGATTAAAATGAGAATTGCTTTGTTTTCGGACACTTTTGAAAAAGGATACGGTGGAGTAACCGTGTATGTGCGCGACTTGGTAAAATACTTACGCAAGCAAAAACATGATGTAAAAGTTTTCGTCTGGGAGAGCAAAAATCTAACGACCAGGGAAAGAGAAATTTGCGCCACTTTCCCTGCAATAAACATTATAAAAACCATCAAGGGGAAAGCCGGACTATGTCCGTTGCGACTAATTAGCGAGATGCGAAAATTCAATCCCGATGTGATTCACAATCACAGTATGTTTACGATGGGATTGCACGCTATTTTAGCAGCAAAGAAATTAAAAATTCCACTCGTAAATCACTATCACACCTATTTGGAAGAATATCTGAATCATTTGCCTAACATATTGAGAACCAATGAAAAAATAGCAATTCGTGTAGTCCAAAAAAATACTAAATTTTTCCTCAAATCCAGCAGCTTAGTCATCACTCCCAGCCAAGCGATGAAAAAATATTTAGAAAAAATAGGAGTGCGGAAAAAAATAAAAGTTGTGCCATTTGGCATTGATTTAAAAAAATTTAGGGCGACAGAAAAAAGACACCGAAAATTTACCGTGCTTCATGTCGGCAGATTAACTAAAGAAAAAAATGTTTGCGATATTATCGCTCCTTTTGCAGAATTTGCTAAAAGAAAAAATGTCGTTCTGAAAATTGTCGGTGAGGGTTGTGAACAAGAAAATTTAAAAAATCTTATCAAACGATTGAAACTTGTGGGCAAAGTTGAATTTTTAAACTGGGTTTCCAGAAGTAAATTACCTAAAATTTACAATTCTGCCGATATTTTTATCACATTGTCTAAATCTGAAACTTTTGGAATTGTCATCTTGGAAGCTATGGCTTGTGGATTGCCTATCATAGGATCCAAAGCAACTGCCATACCAGAGTTGGTCACAGATAAAAAAAATGGGTTTTTGGTAAACAAAAACAACAAAAAATACATGGTCGAAAAACTAAATGAACTTTTTTACGATAAAAATTTAAGAAAAAAAATGACAGCAAATTCTTTGCTCTCCGCCCAGAAATACGAAGAAAATAAAGTTTTCCGCAAGCTGGAAAAAATCTATCGAGAAGTTATCTCGTAACCAAAAAAATTCATCAAAATCATCTCGTTAATCTCCCCAAAATCTCCCGCCACGATTTCTTCGCGAGAATCAGTCCGACATGCCCGTAAATCGGCAGTTCCGCATTTTCTTTTGCGTGTTTTAATTTTGAAATATTTTTTGGAAAAACTATTCCGTCGAATTGTGAAAACAACGCCTGAATTTTGCGATTAATTTTTGGGTTGGAATTGAGTTTTTTAATTACTCGAGAATTTAGCGCGAGGTATTTTTGATTCCGCCATCTCTCCCAAAAAGCGAGCGAACCGAGTGCGCAGCCATTCAACGGCGAACCAAGCATGATTACCTGCGAGACTTTCGCGAGAGTTTTCGAATCCTGAAGCATTTTCAAAACCGTCATCCCTCCCATTGAGTGCGCCACTATTTGAACTTTTTTTGCGGGAACCGCGAGGATTTGTTTTTCCAATCTCCGCGCGAGAATAGGAAGATGTTCGGTATTTTTCTTTTCCGGTGCGAGATAAACGGGGTAGCCGTTTTTTTCAAGAAACTTTTTCAACGGCAGCAAACTTCTCCCACTCGCGTAAATTCCGGCGACGAGAACAACCGGTGTTTTCGAACTTTTAATTGTTTTGAAATCTTTTGAAGAGAGTCGTGAAAAATATTCGAGAATCAAAAAACGAATCCGTTGACTCCAGATTGCGAGGAATTTTTTCATCGTTTCCATTTTATCGAGCAGCCCATCGACGGAATCTGCTCTTCGCGCGGAATCTCCTCCCCCGCGAGAATTTTTTCGAGAGCCTCTTTCAATTCTTCCCGTGAAACTTTTTCCTCCTCCTGCCAGTTGTCGTCTATTCGACCGTGATATTTCAATTTTCGATTTTCATCAAAAACAAAAATATCGGGCGTGCAAACTGCGTGGTATTTTGTCGCAACTTCCTGATTTTCATCATGGAGATAGGGAAATTTAATCAGCAAATCTTTCATTTTTTCGAAACTATCATCGGGATAATCGGTTGAGTCATTTGAATTAATCCCCACGAAAACCACTCCTTGCTTCTGAAAATTTTCTGCAAGCTTGTTTAATCTCTCCAAAACCGCCAAAACATACGGACAGTGATTGCACATAAAAACCACTACTAAAATTTTTGCTTCTGCGAAATCTGCTAACGAATAATCTTTGCCGTCTGTTGCGGGAAGATTGAAATCAGGAGCAGATGTGTTTTCGAGACCTTTGATCGATTCGGTTAATGTCATTTTAAAAATTGTAAAACTAAAAATTAGAAAATTATTCAAGAAATTTATGAAGCTTTTCTTTAATTCCCAACCCTTCATGTTTAATACGCTTTGAGAAATAAAGAATGGGCGTGTCGAGAATCGCGATGATGATTTTCATCGCGATCGTGAAGAAGACAACATCCCAAAAAGCTTCGGCAGGCACGAAACCCGCAAGCCAACCTTTTTCCGCGAGAACAGGAAGCGCAAGCAATCCCGCCGCGGTGAAAAAAATCGAGTCGCCGGTTTGTGAGATTATCGTGGAAAGATTATTCCGCAGCCAAAGAAATTTTCCGTTCGTAGCTTTTCTGAGAAAATCGTAAAACCAGACATCGAAAGTTTGGAAAATTAAATAGCCCGCAAGCGAAGCAAAAACAATTCGGAAAGTAGGAGAAAAAATTGTTTGGAAAGCAGTCTGCGCATGATCGAAATCATTCGGTAAAAAAGCGGTCGTGAGCGTAGAAGCAACAAGCATAAAAACACCAGCGCCGAAACCCGCCCACACCGCTTTTTTTGCAATCCGCTTACCGTAGTGCTCATTCAAAAGATCAGTGGCAAGAAAAATCGAACCGTACAAAATATTGCCTCCGGTCACCGCGAGTCCGAACAGATCAAATTGCTTTACTACAAAAACATTCATCAATCCCACCTCAAGCATAATTAACCCGAAAAGATACGCTCGCCCCAACCGAAACGCGAGGAGAGTAGAAGCAAGGGTAAAAATTAAAAGCGCGAAGAAAATTAATTCGTTGCTCATGCTCATAGATTTAAATCTTAAATATAAATAAACAGTAAGTCGCAATTTGAAAGTGGGATAATTTTAAAGAAGGAGTTGGCAAATACCAAATTCTAAAATCACCCGCTGTGACTGACTAATTTCGGAACCTTCAATTTCGAATTTGGATTTTGGCGTTTATTTTGAAATTTAGATATTGGTATTTGGAATTTTTCCGATAGAATCTTCCAGTGAATACCGATTCTCAGATCATCGCAATCCTCGCCAACACAGTCGACATTTTCTTTCGCGCACTTTCTTTTTTGATTGTCGTACGAATTCTTTTGAGCTGGTTGGCGCCACACTCTCGCGGAGGAATTGCCAATTTCGTACATTCCGCCACCGAGCCGATTCTTGCCTTTTTTCGAAAACTACCATTGCGGATTGGGATGATTGATTTCTCTCCATTTGTAGCGCTGATTGCAATCGACTTCGCGCGCGGATTATTATTAAAGCTGCTTTTTGGCATTTAATACGGCAGAATTTTTTTAGGCAGTTTCCCGATTGAATAACGAATCATTTTTACCTCTCCCCGTTTTTGGAGTGCGGGTAAAATCGTGAATTCTGCCAA
>JAGLJE010000033.1 GCA_023142645.1 Candidatus Altimarinota bacterium
CAGCTCGTTCGTTCGCCGGGGGTTTTCTTTTCGCCAAATGCGCTCGCGCCCGGTTATCATGCCGCCAAAATTATCCCGAAACGTGGTGCGTGGCTTGAACTTGAAACCGATAAGCGGGGGATTGTTGCGGTGAAAATTGACAGGAAACGGAAGATTCCAATTACAGCGTTGCTTCGCGCTTTCACCGGTTGGGAGGATGAAAAAATTCTGAAAACTTTCGCAGATGTGGATTCAGCTGCAGGGAAGCTTCCTTTTATCGCCACCACTCTTGAAAAAGATCCCGCCGCAACGGTGGATGAGGCGGCTCAACTGATTTATCAAAAAATTCGACCGGGCGATCTTGCCACTCCAGACAACGCGAAAGCACTTATTGAACAGCTTTTCTTTGATTATCGGCGGTACGATATGGGACCGGTTGGTCGTTACAAATTAAATAAAAGATTCAAGCTAAAAACTCCCGCCGACAAAGAGCATCGTGTTTTTCAAGTCGATGATCTCATTCTTATTATTAAACACCTTATCAACCTTAATAATGGAATCGACAAGCCAGACGATATTGACCATCTTGCGAATCGGAGAATTCGAGCGGTGGGGGAGCTTGTTCAAAATAAATTTCGTGTCGGATTACTTCGTGTTGATCGAATTGTTCGCGATCGTATGACAGTGATGGATTTGGAAAGTGCCGCGCCGCAACAATTAATCAATGCGCGACCGATTACCGCCGCGCTCCGCGAATTTTTCGCGAGTAGTCAGCTTTCCCAATTTATGGATCAAACAAATCCGCTTGCGGAACTTGCTCACAAAAGAAGGTTGTCGGCGATGGGTCCGGGTGGATTATCACGCGAAAGAGCCGGCTTCGATGTTCGTGATGTGCATACTTCTCACTATGGTCGTATTTGTCCGATCGCTACGCCGGAAGGTCCGAATATCGGTTTAGTAGTCCACCTCGCGGCATATGCACGGATCAACGAGCACGGATTCATCGAAACTCCGTATTATAAAGTGATTCAAGATGCTCCGTTGAAAGTCGAGGAATTATTAAAAAGAAGAGCGAGGCAAGACATCAAAGACGGCAATCGTATTCTCACGCACGAGGGTGAACCCATTACGCCAGAGGGTGCGAAACACTTGATTGCTTTCGCAAAGACAGAGAAACTCGATCGCGTTCCGGTTCGAGCGTACACTACCGCGGAATACGGGTATTTCGATGCGGATGAGGAAGAAAAATTAAAAGTAGCGCAGGCGAACTCTATCCTTGATAAAAACGGAAATTTCGTTCATACGCGTATTTCCGCTCGTGAGGGTAGCCATCCGACTCTCGCTCATGTGAACGATATTACCAATATCGATGTTGCTCCACAGCAAATTTTTTCAATTACTACCGCGCTTATCCCTTTTCTCGAGCACAACGACAATACTCGTGCATCAATGGGTAGCAATATGCAAAGGCAAGCGGTCAATTTATTGAAGCCACAGTCTCCGCTTGTAGGTACCGGTACGGAAGCAATCGTCGCGCAAAATTCCGATCAAGTTACGATTGCCGAAGATGACGGCGAAGTTACGAGTGTGGATGCTTCACAGGCTTCCATTGTTTACAAGACAGGTAAAAAGAGAATTTATCCGATTGCAAATTATCGGCGCAGTAATCAAGGGACATGCATTATGCAGCGACCGGTAGTGGATTTGAAACAGAAAATTAAAAAAGGCGATATCTTGATTGAAGGTGCGGCAACCGATGAGGGTGATCTTTCTCTCGGTCAGAATCTACTTGTGGCTTACATGAGCTGGGGTGGCTACAATTTCGAAGATGCGGTGATTATTTCCGAGAAAGTAGCGCGAGCGGGGAGATATGATTCTGTTCACATCGAAGATTATGTTGTCGATGTTCGCGAGACAAAGTTGGGGATGGAAGAGGTGACACGTGATATTCCGAATGTTGCAGAAGAAAGGTTGAAAAATTTAGATGTCGATGGAATTATTCAGGTCGGTTCGTATGTGTCAGAAGGAGATATTCTTATAGGTAAAATTACACCGAAAGGCGAGACTGAGCTCACTGCGGAAGAAAGGTTGCTGCGCGCTATTTTTGGTGAGAAAGCGAGGGATATGAAAGACACATCCCTTCGTATGCCGGGGGGCACTGGTGGTAAAGTTATCGATGTGAAAACTTTCACGCGGGATGATGGAGTAGAATTATCAATCGGGGTTGTCCGACAAATTCACATTCATGTTGCGCAACGGCGACAGCTGCAAGTCGGCGATAAAATGGCTGGTCGTCACGGAAATAAAGGTGTAATTTCTGTCATTGTCCCCGAAGAAAATATGCCTTTTCTTCCTGATGGAACACCGGTGGACATCATTCTCAATCCGTTAGGTGTGACTTCACGGATGAATATTGGGCAGATTCTCGAAACACATCTCGGCTGGGTTGCTTCGAAACTGAAATGTAAATTTGCCACGCCGGTTCTCGATGGAATTCACACCGAAAAAATTACCGAGCTGATGAAGGAGGCTGGTTTACCCGAAGATGGGAAAGTTCAGCTTTTCGATGGATTGACCGGTGAACCCTTTGACCGTAAAACGGTGGTGGGGATAACTTACATGCTGAAATTAAACCATCTTGCAGAGGATAAAATCCACGCTCGTTCGGTCGGACCGTACTCGCTCGTCACACAGCAACCGCTTGGTGGGAAGGCACAACACGGCGGACAACGCTTCGGAGAAATGGAGGTGTGGGCACTAGAAGCGTATGGTGCAGCGAATGTTTTGCAGGAGATTCTCACGATTAAATCGGATGATGTTTATGGTCGCTCGAAAGCGTACGAGGCGATCGTAAAAGGCGAGGAAATTCGCCGACCGCGCACACCGGAATCTTTTAATGTGCTCGTGAAAGAGCTGCAGGCACTCTGTTTGAATGTTGATTTGCTCGATCTTAATATTTCCAAAGAACTTGAAGAAAAAGAATTGCTAACTGCAAATGAAGAGGAGGGGCTTTCAATTGCGGTGTCGAAAGCCGAGGCGGATGCGGGTAAAGTTCTGCCTGAAAGTAAGCAGATCAGTGAAATGCAGAATTTCAAGAGTGAGGCGACTCCCGAAGCTTCCAACGACGCGGTAGGAGAGAGCGCGGCTCAAGAAGTGAAGGAAGGCTTGAAAGATTTAGAAGAAGGAAACGCTTAAAAAATTTATATTTTAAATTTCCCTCATGTCAGTTGATCCCACCCTCGATCGCGGCAAACTCCAAGTTTTTGACGCGATTTCGCTTTCCATTGCTTCACCCGAGCAGATTCATTCGTGGAGCTGCGGTGAAGTCGTGAAGCCTGAAACAATCAATTACCGCACGCAAAAACCGGAGCGGGATGGATTATTTTGTGAAAAGATTTTTGGACCATCAAAAAACTGGGAGTGCTACTGCGGGAAATACAAGCGCATTCGTTATAAAGGTGTTGTCTGTGAAAAGTGTGGTGTGGAAGTGACACGTTCCGTTGTCCGCCGTGAGCGGATGGGGCACATCCAATTGGCAGTACCAGTCACTCATATTTGGTATCTGCGCTCAACTCCATCGCGCATCGGTCTATTTTTCGACTTGCCTGTAAAAACTCTCGAGCAAGTAGTTTATTTCGCGGCTTACATCGTGAAGTCTGTGGATGAAGAAGCTCGGAAGAAGGCACTTTCCGAATTAGAAGAGGACTATAAGAAGCAACAAAAAGAAGCAAAAGAAGACTTCAAAACACAAATGAATGAATTAAAACTTCGTCACAAAACCGAAAAAACTGAGAAAAAAATTATAATAGAAGAAATTACTGCGCTTGAAGATGAGGGTGTGAGCACAATTGAAGAAATCAGCGAACAATTCCATACGTCTAAAGATCAGCTCCAGAATCTTGAGGTAGGGAAAGTCATTTCCGAGCTGAATTATCGCGATCTCTCGATGAAATTCGGACATGTTTTCGCGGCGGGTATTGGTGCGGAAGCGATTCGCGATATCATTTCTGAAATTGATTTGGATGAATTCATCAAACTTCGAAAAGAAGATCTCAAAAAAGCGACTGGTCAAAAATATAAGAAAACAATCAAGCGGTTGAAACTAGCGGGTTCGTTAAAACAGGCTGGCATCAAACCGGAATGGATGATTCTAACTGTCATTCCTGTGATTCCGCCAGATCTTCGACCAATGGTGCATCTCGACGGCGGACGTTTCGCGGCTTCTGATTTGAATGATTTATACCGCCGTGTCATTAATCGCAATAATCGGCTGAAACGGCTGATCGAAATTGGCGCGCCGGAAGTTATTCAACGTAACGAAAAACGGATG
>JAGLJE010000034.1 GCA_023142645.1 Candidatus Altimarinota bacterium
GTGGGACGAGCAAGTGAGGTAATTGTGGAAGGGGAGTTAGTGGTAAAGAAAGGTGAGTTGTTGAAATGATTTTTGATTTATATTCTCTCGCATTTTTCGGAATCGCTTTCGTCGGTGGATTGATCGCCGTTCCGATTGGCGGAAGTTTTTTGCTAATAATTCCTGCATTTCTGCTGCTTGGTTTGAACGGCTTGCAGGTTTTGCTACTTTCACGAATCTTTGCTGTCGCCGCAACTGGTAGCGGAAGCGCGTATTTTTTTGCGAATCACCGCGAACATTTCGACTGGCGAGTAATTTTCAAATTTCTTTCCGGTAATTTTATCGGCTATATTTTTGCAGCGAAAATAGCAACTTCGATTGACATCGAAACACTCACTAAAATCATACCGTGGATTTTGTTTATAGGAGCGATAATTTTATTGCGCGACTGGAAAATAAAAAAAATTCACCACCAAAAATTTTTCGCAAAATTACTGCCAATCTTCGGATTCCTACTTGGTTTTTACGCAGGACTCGGTGGCGCACCAAGTGCACTTATTATTATGCTACTCACACTTGCGCTCGGCTGGGGAATGCACCGCGCGATTATGAATACACGAATAATTGAATTTTTTGGAAATGGAATCGCGGTAGCTGCCTACCTTTATTTTGGCGCGAAATTTACGGGGTTTGAGTTTCCTGTAATTTTAGGGGGATTACTGGGAGGATTATTAGGCGCAAAAAGCACGCTGAAATCAAAACCAGTATGGCTCAAAAAAGCCTTCCTTGTTCTTGTCCTCATTTCAGCAGTTAAAATAACTTTCTTTTAATTCTTTTTCTCTTCCATCTCTGTTTCCAGCCGACCTTTTTCTTTTTGGATTTTTTCTGCCGCTTTTTTCAATCCCGATTGTTCTTCAGGCTTGCCTTTATCTTTCACCATCGGTTTTTTCATACGCGGTCGGCGACCAGCTTTCCCTGAATTTTTTTGCGCAGCCATCCGCTTCTTTTTTTCTTCCTCTTTTTGTTTTTTCAAATTCGCTACAAACTTCTTTGCAGCTTCGGTCATTTTTAATTCCGAAAGTAATTTCAACATTGCTTGTCCCATTACCACGCGATTTGAAGTTCCGAAATTTTTCGAAAGAATATTTTTCACCCCTGCCAGTTCCAACATTTTTCGCACTGCCGAACCGGCAATCAGACCGGTGCCGGGGGCTGCCGGCAGAATGAGGATCCGCGCAGCTTTAAATTTCAATTTAACAGGGTGGGGAACTGTGTCGTTGACAATCGGCACTTCGATTAAATTTTTCTTCGCTTCCGCTGCAGCTTTCCGTGCCGCGATTTGAACATCCGCACCCTTCCCAAGTCCAATTCCGACACGACCCGCACGATTACCGATAATTACCGTTGCGCGAAAACGCATTCTCCGTCCGCCCTTTACCACGCGTGTCACGCGATCGAGTTGCAGCATGTATTCCTCGAATTCTTTTTCTTCACGAGGAGAGCGAGAACGTCGACGACGTTTCTGATCAGTTTTGGGAGAATTCATTTTTTCAAAAAATTAAAATTTCAATCCAACCACACGTGCAGCTTCGGCGAGAATTTTAACACGACCGGCATACGGGAATCCGCCGCGATCAAAAACCACGCTTTCGATTTTCGAGATTTTCGCGGCTTCCGCCACCAATTTACCGACCTCAGATGCTCGCTCACTCTTCGAACCCTTTTTAATTTTGAGCGAACTCGCAGAAGCGAGAGTTTTTCCCGCAGAATCATCAATAATTTGCACATAAATTTCATTCAAGCTTTTGAAAACAACAAGTCGCGGTTTCACGGAAGTTCCCGAAATTCGCGCACGAATTCGCCGTTTCCGTGCCTGACGATCGAGAAGTTTTTTTGCAGTTTTCATAAATTTAAAATTAAGCCGCGCCTGCTCCACCCGCTGCCGATTTTCCAGCCTTGCGTGGAATGTATTCACCTTCATACGCGATACCCTTACCCTTGTAAGGCTCCGGTTTCCGCCACTTTCGAATGTTGGCGGCAGTCTCACCGACGAGTTGCTTGTCGATGCCGCGAACCACAATCGTATTTTTCTTTGGATCGACTTCGAATTCAATTCCCATGGGAGCTTTCACTTCGATAGGATGCGAGAATCCAAGCTGCAATTCTAAATCTTTTCCTTTCAAAGCGGATTTATAGCCCACGCCGGTGATGATGAGTTTTTTTGAAAATCCATTCATCACTCCTTCAATCATATTTGCGATGAGAGTACGTGAAAGTCCCCATAGCGACCGCGCTTCTTTTGACTCGTTTTGCGGTACGACGACGAGTGTTTCACCATCCTTTTTGATTTCAACTAGTTTATGAAATTTCTGGGAAAGCTCGCCTTTCGGGCCTTTCACTTTCACCTCGTTTCTAGAAATTTCAATAGAAACTTCGGAGGGAATAGGAACGGGATTTTTGCCAATTCTGGACAAGGAATAAGTAAGAATTATAAATTAAGAATTTTTTTTAGAATTGAAAATTATAGTAGTGAGGATTTTACGGATTTCGATACTTTCAGCAATCAATTTTTTGCTTTTAATAAACTTCACAAATTATTTCTCCTCCAACTCCTTTTTCTTTCGCTTCGGAATTCGTGAGAAATCCAGTACTTGTCGAGATTACCGCGATTCCGAGGTCGGACAAAACCGGCTTGATTTCGCTCGCTTTCGAATAAATTCTTCGACCCGGCTTGCTGATCCGGCGAAAAGTAAAAGTGCTGTTGATTCGAAGCTCTACTTCAATTTCCGGAAATTTCTCACCTTTTGACTCCTTCACTTTTTTTACGAATTCATTTTTCTCTAAAACTTTAAGAATCGCGAGTTTCTGTTTCGAATGCGGAATGATTACCTGCGGTTTCCGCGCATGCTGCGCGTTGCGGATGCGGGTGAGCATGTCGGCAACTGGATCTGTTGTCATAAATTAAGAATGATGAAAATAATTTTTACCTTATAATTTATAATTTAAAAATTACCAACTGGCTTTTTTTACTCCTACGATCTCTCCTCTAGAAGCCAATTCGCGGAAACAAATTCGGCACATTTCGAATTTTCGCATGTAGCCGTGGCTTCTTCCGCAAATTCGACAGCGGTTCACTATGCGCGTAGCTTTTTTCGGTTTCACACCAGCCGCGAGTGCGTTTGCGATACCACGTTTAAACTTTTCAGCTTTTACGATACGTGAGGTTTTTGCCATTTTGAAAAAATTATTTTTTAGAATCTTGAGAATCTTTTTCTTTCGACTTTTCCGAATCTTCATCCTCCTCGCTCGCAGCCTCTTCTTTCGGCTTCTCTTCTTTTATTAATCCTTCCGCTTTCGCAGCTTCTTCCGCAGCAGCGCGCGCCTCTTTTTCCGCTTCTTTGCGCGCTTTTTCTGCTGAATCTTCTTTCGAAGTATCTTTTTGAAAAGGAAATCCAAGTGCAGCGAGTAACGCTTTTGCTTCTTCGTCTGAATTCGCAGTCGTACAAATCGTGATTTCGATTCCGTGAACAAATTCCGCATCTTCGGGTTTCACCTCTGGGAAAACAGTGTAATCTTTCAGTCCGATTGAATAATTTCCATTGCCGTCGAAACTTTTCAACGACAGTCCGCGGAAGTCGCGAACGCGGGGGATAGCGATGTTGACAAGTTTGTTGATGAAATCGAGTGCGCGATTACCCCGCAAAGTGACAGAAAGACCGATAACCATTCCCTCACGCAGTTTGAAATTCGAAATCGCTTTTTTTGACTTATGAGTGCGCGGTTTTTGACCGGTAATTGTTGCGATATTTTTCGAAATTTTCTCAAGCATCCCTTCATCCATCGCGTTACTCGAACCGCTTTTCCGTGCAATTTTCCCGACACCTACGGAAACTTTTACTTTAGAAATCTGTGGAATCGCGTGCAGATTTTTGATCCCAAGTTCTTTCCCCACTTTCGGGAGGATTTCTTTCTTTACGGTTGCGGAGAGGTCTGTTGGATTCATTTTATTAATTCTTTGAATAGTTTTTCCCATTTGTCTCCTTCGACTGAATTCAATATAGATTTTTTATCTACGAGAACTTCTTCATTATCTATCGAAATCATCGTAATTCTTGTTCTCACCTTTTTACCTAGTTTTAATATCGTATTCTTCAGTGTCTCTTCTTGTGTCTCACCGTAAGGTGGAAAGACTTCCACAGTTCGATCAGACTTTCCCTGAAATCGAAATTCAATTTTTCTAAGTGACAACTTTATCTCTTTTTAGATAATTTGGGGTTAATAATTCCTTCGCTGCACTTTTTACAGAAACGCGCTTTTTTACCATTTTCGAGTTTTTTGAATCCCACTCGTGTGGATTTTTTACAACTCGGGCAGATGAGTTTTACATTCGAAACATCAATCGCCTTCTCAAATTTAATAATTTGACCAGGTGTACCATCCGCACGTTTCTTAATATGCTTTGTCACAATATTCACTTTTTCCACCACGATTTTTCGGGCAGAATGGTCGGCACGCATCACTTTGCCGGTCTTGCCTTTATCTTTTCCGGCGGTGATTAAAACGGTATCGGAGGAGAGAATTTTCATATTTTTTTATAAAACTTCCGGAGCTTGAGAAATAATTTTTTGATAACCACGTTCGCGTAGCTCGCGGGCAATCGGACCAAATACACGCGTACCTTTCGGCTCACCTTTCTCATCGATAATCACCACTGCATTTTCATCGAAACGGAGATAGCTGCCATCTTTTCGACGAATCGCATCTTTCGTACGTACGAGCACCGCCCGCTGAACACTTTTCTTCTTTGCAATCGCTTTCGGTGTGGCTTGCTTCACTGAGACGACAATTTTGTCGCCGATACGCGCATACCTTCTTTTTGAACCGCCGAGAACCTTGAAGCATTGTACAAGCTTCGCTCCAGTGTTGTCGGCTACTGCGAGAAGTGTTTCAGGTTGGATCACAATTAATTTAATATTAAAATTTAAGATTTAGACTTTTCTTCAGAATTTTCTGAATCTTCAACTTCTCCTTTTTTAACTTTCTTCTCAATTTCGCTTGAATTTTCTGAATTTTTAATTTTCTCTTCTTTTTTTACTTCAACTTTTGGAGCTGTTTTTTCTTTCGCCACTGATTCTTTCAATTCTTTTTCCGAATCGCTCTCTACCGCTGCGGGTTGATCAACAACTCTCGCATTTTTCGAAAGAATCTTTTCAAGCTTCCAAGTTTTCTTTTTCGAAATCGGTTTCGACTCCACAATTTCCACCACATCTCCGACTTGCGCCTCGTTCTTCTCATCATGCGCGTGAAATTTCTTGCTCACGCGATAATTCTTTTTATAGATAGGGTGTCGCACTGCACGATCCACTTTTATTACAATGGTTTTATCGCTCGTGTCCGAGATGACAGTTCCTTGTTTGCTTCGCATTTTTGAGAATTAAATTAAGATTCCTTTTCTTCCGTTTTCTTTTTTCGTGAGAAAAATCCTTTTTTTTCAACTTTCTTAACTTTCACATCTTTCGATGATTTTGCTTCGACTTTTTCCGCCACTTGCTCTGCCTTCTCAACTTTTTTCTCCGCTTTCTTTTTCTTCGAAGTTTGCGCTTTTTCGATCATAGAATGCATCTCTTCTGTTTTTTTCGTAACTTCGCTCGAAGTTTTTTCCACTTTTTCACCGAGCTGTTTTCTTCGCCGCAATTCGGTAAGCATCTGCGCGATATATTTACGGAGTGCTTTCACAATGTGTGTATCTTTCAAATGTTTCGTCCGCACTCCCATTTTTTGGCGGAAAAGCGAGTTCCTCGCATTTTCAATCTCATCTAGGAGATCGCGATCCGAAAGTTGCGCGATTTCAGAATAAAGTAGCATTTTATTTATGAATGGCAGTTACGAATCGAGTTTTGGCGGGAAGTTTGTGGCTGGCGAGAGTGAAAGCTTCTTGAGCTTGTGTTTCGCTAACCCCCTCAAGTTCGAAGACCACAGTTCCTGGTTTGAGAGATGCCACATAGTGTTCCACCGAACCTTTTCCTGATCCCATCGGTACCTCCGCCGCTTTTCGAGTGATTGGTTTGTGCGGGAAGACGCGAATCCAAAGTTTGCCGCCTCTTTTTAAATATCGAGTAATCGTTCGTCTCGCCGCCTCGATTTGACGAGAGGTGAGTTCGGCTTTTTGAGTCAATTTCAACCCATATGTTCCGAATGCAACTCGGCTTCCGCGCGTTGCTACACCTTTCAGCGAACCACGGTTGCGATGCCACTTTCGATATTTCGTCTTTTTAGGAAAAAGCATTTTAAATTATTTTTTAGTAGCTTCGAGCTCCTTTTCTAATCGACCTTTTTCTTCTTTTTGCGAAGAGTCTTTCCTTGATTCTGCCAACCAACTTTGATCTTCTTCATGTTGTGCGGAAGCTGTATCTTTCGTAAACACTTCGCCTTTGTAAACCCACACTTTCACGCCAATTTGACCATATGTCGTCCGTGCCGGTATCTCGCCGTATTCGACATCCGCTCGAATCGTATGAAGAGGAATGTTGCCGTCTTTGAAAGTTTCTTCGCGGGAAATATCAGCTCCGTTCAATCTTCCCGCTACGCGAATTTTGATTCCCCGTAATCCCGCTTCCATTCCTTTTTTCACAGCCTGCTTAGCCGCTCGTCGGAACGGCATTCTCCGCTCAATTTGATTTGCGACCGACTCAGCAATCAACTGGGCGAAAGCATCCGGCTTGCTGACCTCGACGATGTTAATTTCGATTTTATCGCCGAATTGTTGCTCTATATCAGATTTCAATTCTTCAAGCGCAATACCTTGCCGACCGATTACCATCCCCGGTTTCGAGGTGAAAACATTCACTTTTACATTACCGGAGCTGCGCTCAATTTCGATCTCGCCGATTCCGCTTTCTTTCAGCCGCTCTTTAATCGCTTTTCGAAGTGTGATATCACGGTGGAGAAGATTCGCGTAATCTTTTTTGGAGAACCATCGTGAACTCCACGATTTGATCACTCCGATACGAAACGATTTTGGATTGACTTTTTGACCCACAGGATAAAAATTAAGAATTAAGAATCTTTTTCGGCTTCGCTTTTTTCAGTGTCCGCTTTCTGCGATTCAATTTTCACAACTGGTGGAACTTTCGGCTCAACTTTTTTAATTGTCTCAACTTTCCCTTCTTTCGGCTCGTTTTTTTCAACTGATTTTTTACTTTTTGCTTTTTCCTTTTTACTTTCAACCGACTTTTCATTTTCGACAACCGGAGACAGCTCGACGAGAATTTTAGCCGTTCTCTTTTTGATCGGATGCCATCGTCCACGCGAGATTGGTCTACCGCGTTTGAGAGTCATTCCTTCATTTACGATAATTTTGGAAATTATGAGCTTTTCTTTGTCTTGTTTGAAATTGTTTTCCGCATTCGCCGCTGCCGATGCAATTAATTTCGCGACAACCGGTGCGCTTCTTTTCGGTGTGAATTTTAGCTGCGTGAGTGCGTCCGAAACTTTTTTTCCGCGGATGAGAGCAGCGACAACATTCACTTTTTTAGGAGAGATACGGACTTGTTTTAAAAATGCTTTCATCTAAATAATTTTTAACTTTCTTTGGCTTTTTTACCTCCGTGTCTCCGCCATGTTCGTGTTGGTGAGAATTCGCCGAGGCGGTGACCGACCATTTGTTCGGTAATAAAAACGGGGAGGTGCTGCTTGCCGTTGTGAACAGCGAAGGTGAAGCCAACGAATTCCGGCGGAATCACGCATGCGCGACTCCACGTTTTAATTGGTTTTTTCTTCGCGTCAGCCGGCAGATTCTGAATTTTCTTCAGAAGCTTCAGATCGACGTACGGACCTTTTTTGGCGGAACGAGACATTTAAAATTGAAAGTTTAAGATTTAAGATTTTCACTGATAGCCGTGAATTATCAATTATTTTCTTCGCCGCGAGAATCTTCCCGGCTTCCGGCGTTTGAGAATTGCAGAGTTTGAATACTTTTTCTTCCTTCGTGTTTTCACGCCGAGCGCGAGTGCTCCCCACGGCGTTTTCGGCGCTTTCATTCCAATTGAATTTCGTGCCTCGCCACCACCATGCGGATGGTCACACGGATTCATTACTTTTCCGCGAACCTGCGGGCGGCGTCCCATTCGGCGAACTCTACCTGCTTTTCCGAGTTTTTGATGAGAATGGTCGAGATTAGCTGCCACGCCAATTGTCGCGAAGCAAGTTTTTGGAACGAGTCGAATTTCGGAAGAGGGGAGTTGAATTTGCGCGTTTTCTTTTTCGGTTGAAACGACTTTCGCGCGACTTCCGGCGGAACGGGCGAGCTGCCCGCCTTTCCCGATTTTTAGTTCGACATTAAAGACTTCGAAACCTGCAGGAATGTTTTTAATTTGACAGCGGTTGCCAACTTTGATCTTTGTTTTCTCTGCCGTGAGAATTTTGTCATCGGCTTTCATACCGTGAGCCGCGAGATGATACCGCTTGTCTCCGTCCGCGTAAACTACGAGCGCGATCCACGCGCTACGATTCGGGTCGTATTCGAGAGAGACAATTCTTCCTGGAACACCAAGCTTCGCGGTTTGATCGAAATCGATGAGGCGGTAATTTCGTTTCTCACCACCGCCGCGATGCCGACAAGTGAGTCTACCTGAATTATTTCTACCCGCCTTCTTCGTGAGCTTCGCGAGCAATCGCTTCTCACTCGGTTTTTTCGCGAGCGCGCCACGATCAACCACGCTCATTCCGCGGCGTCCGGCAGCATTCGGCTTGTAAACTTTGACAGGCAAGATATTGAAAGTTGAAAATTGGAAAGTATAAATTGGAATTGTGAATTTAAAGCGAGAATCTTTTTTAATTCAACTTTTCCATCATTCATAATTCTTTAAATATTAATTTTATTTACATCAATCGATTTTGCACCAACGGTTGTGACGATTGCTTTTTTCGCCGGTGAGCGTTTTTGAATTTCTCGACCGCGACCGACTTTTTTTGTTTTCGGAAGAATTTTAACGGTGCGGACAGACTTTATCTTTACTCCATAATATTTTTCCACCGCATCTTTCACTTCAATTTTGCTCGCATCATTCTTGACTTGAAAAGTGAATTTCCCAGCTTTTTGACCACCGAAAGCCTTTTCGGTGTCTAACGGTTTCACGAGAATTTGATGAAGTCGACTCAAATTTATAATTTATAATTTAATTTGGAGCGGGCGAGCGGAATCGAACCGCCGTCTCCAGCTTGGAAGGCTGGCATAATAAAACCGTTATACGACGCCCGCAGTTTCTTTTTTTGAAACAATTTTTTTCGCGGGTTCTTTTTTCTCAACTTTATTAACCTTTTCGACTTTATCAACTTTCACGACCTTTTTTTCAATCTTAAAAATTTTCCCTGCTTCTTCGAGTGCGCTTTTTTCAAACAAAATTTGATCGAATTTCGTGAGATCGTGCGGATTCAAAAGATTCACAAGCAACGGTTTCACGAATTCGAGATTACGAGACGACTTCGCCAGAATATCGTTGCGGCTGTGAACTACGAGCAAACTTCTGCTTTTCGGCAACGAGTTGCGGAGTTTTTCGAACGCTTTCGTTTTCGGATTTTCGAGCGTGAAACTTTCGAGAGCGAGAATTTTCAAATCTTTCGCTTTCACAGTAAGCATTGAGGCAAGTGCAAGTCGGCGCTGTTTTTTCGGCATTGCTTTCGTATAATTTTTCGTATTCCGCGGTCCCCACGCTATTCCACCTCCACGAAGAATCGGTGAACCACGATCACCTTTTCGCGCTTTCCCTGAACCTTTTTGCCTCATAATTTTCGCTGTCGAACGTTTCACCTCTCCTCGCCGCAATGTGTGAGCGGAAGGCTGTCGTGCATTAGCGTGCTGTCGCACGAGCGCAGAGTGGACGAGAAATTCATTCACTTTTGAAGCGAAGAGATGAGCGGGTAACTCAATCTCTCCTGTTTTCTTGCCGTCTTGAGAATAAAGGGGTGCTTTCAATTTTAAAATTTAAAGTAATGAGGATCATTCGAGTTTTCAGTTCGAACATTTAAAAGGTTCGCAACAATTAAAATATTCTATTCACAGCCAACTTTCTTGAGTTTAATTTGGGTTTCACCCGCAAAAATTGGGAAGGCTTCGCAAGTTTCAGCTTGCCGGATAAGTTGATCGACTATATCGACTTGAGCTTGCTGGTAAGCGGCGGTCGTTGCTTCCCGCATTTCCGCTTGATCGAAAGTGTAAGACTGCCAAATGCTTTTTCCGATGAATATGACTGAAAAGATGATCCACACTGCGAGAATGATTTGACTGAGATTTTCAGTCGGAAGTTTTAAGAATTTCATTTGAAGTAAAGTAAATTAGAGTGCAAATTTTTCAATTGGCTTCCACTCGAATGAGCGAACCAATTGAACCGGGAATCGGACCTTTCGTGACGAGCAGATTTTTCTCAATATCCACAGAGACTAAGAAATTACTTCTTCTCGTGACTTTAGCATTTCCCATCCGCCCGGGAAATCGTTTGCCTTTCGGAGTGCGACCGGTACCGGTCACCGCGCCTGAACTCGAACCGGGTTGGCGATGATGATGGCTGCCGTGCGTCTCCGGACCGCGAGAGAAGTTGTGACGTTTGATCACTCCTGCGAAACCTTTTCCTTTTGACCAGCCAATGATTTTCACATCTTTAACTTCCGCGAATTCTGCGACCGAAACTTTCTCACCTTTCTTTTTTTCAGAGTCCGCACTGATTTTAAACTCTGCGAGATAGCGGAATTTTCGCGTTTTTTTCGGCTTTTTTAATTCATCGAAACCGAGGATTAACGCGGGATATCCGTCATGTTCGGTTGTCTTGATTTGAACAATCTCATTAGGAGAACATTCAATGACCGAAACGGGGATCACACCACCATCATCCGCGATAACGCGAGTCATGCCGACTTTTTTTCCGAGGATTCCAGACATTGCAGGAAGAGGTTAATGAAAGTCAATTAGTTATTGAGTTTTTGAGTCAATAAGTTCTGACTTTGGATTGCCTTTGCTCTTAAATATTAAAAGAGAACTATCTTG
>JAGLJE010000035.1 GCA_023142645.1 Candidatus Altimarinota bacterium
GGTGGGGGTTATTTTTTTATTTTTAATAGTTTTAGTTTTCCATTTAATTATAAAGAAAGCTTGTGAGGGAATGTTTTTTTCCACAACTAAACCGCTACTAATAAAAGAATTTTCACCAATTAAAACGCCGGGCATAAAACTTGTGTTCACACCCACACGTGAATTTTTTCCAATTACACAACCAAATTTATTTTTCCCACAATTAATTTTTTTTTTACCAACCACCACTTTCACATCTCCTTCATCAAGTCGTAAATTCGCGCAAACCACTCCACTTCCTAAACTCACATTCTCCGCGATGATCGAATCGCCGAGATAATTTCGATGTAGCCATGAATTCGCTCCGATAAAACTTCGCGCGACCTCACTACCACTTCCTACCACCGCATTTTCTGAAATTTGTGAATTTCTCACAAGTGAATGATTTCCCACCACTGCATTTTTTCCAATCCACGCATTTTTTACGATTGCATAATCAAAAACTTTAGCACCATCTTCAATCACAACATTTCCTTCAAGAATCGCAGTTTTAGCAATTTGTGCTCCTTTTGAAATTTTACGCTTTTGCTTCATGAGAAAACTTGCCATTAAATCGAGCGCGTGCCATGGAAATTTCAACGCAATCCATTCTCCGCTATTTTCTATCATCACAATTTTTTGTTTTTTAAAAAGTTGATTTAATGCTTTCTCGTAACCATCATCTTTTTTGTTAGAAACTTTCATTATTTCCTCAACTAGTTTTTGGGGTTCACGGAAAAAATGAAAAACGATATTCACAAAATTACTCGGCTCTTTCCCGGGACATGGTTTTTCAATAATACTAAAAATTTTTCCTTTTCCAATTTTCAAATACCCTCCTGGAAAATATCTTTTTACTTTTTGCGCGAGAATCACTCCATCGCAATTCTTCACACCTAAAACTTTTTTCACCACGCTCGCTTCGATCACATCATTCGTGGAAGTTATCAAAGTTGGCTGGTCGAGAAATTTCTGCGCTGCTAAAATCGCTCCCCGCATTCCTTCTTCTGGGTTTTTTTGTACGACAACATCTGTCATCAATCCACCAGTCAATCGATGAGCTAACCCGTTGATTTTCCTGAAATTATCTTTATTCGCGACAATGATAATTTTTTTTATTCTTTCCTTTCGTAAAACCTCAATTTGTCTTTCAAGTAAAAACTTTCCCCCCAGTTTGAAGAAATTTTTATCCTCAAGAGGTTGGAATCTTTTTGATTGACCGGCTGCGAGGAGAAGAGCTTGCATTTTTTAGGCTTAAATTTTAGCAAATTTTACGCGGATTTAATTTCAAAAATTTCGTAGAAGCGAAATAAAACCCCCCGCTTAAAAATACAATTCCGCTGATTTTCCATGCGAGCTGAAACAGACTTTCCGCTTTCCATAAATCTCGTAAAAACCAAACTAAAACTCCAAGAAAAGCCGAAGCGCATAAAATTTTTATAAGCTTTGAAAAAGGAAAATTGCTAAAGTTTCGCGCCGAGAAAAAGAAAAGCACCGAAAAAGCCGTAAGAGAGGCGAGAGAATAGGCAATGGCGAGCGAGGCGGATTCGAAATTCACGAAAAATTTTGCAGAGAAGATTGCGACGATTAAACCAAACGAACCGGCTAACAGTGGGATGCGGGTATTTTTTTGCGCGAAAAAAACATTGTTTAGTAGCGGGAGGAGGGAAAAGAGAGGGATCGCAAAGGCGAAAATTGCGAGAGAGTTCGAAACCAATCCGACATCTTTTGTTGCGAACTCGCCGGTTTTTAAAATTAAAGTAGTAATTTCGTTTCTTAAAAAGAAGAGACCAACAGAGGCGGGGACTACCCAAAAAAGAATTCCTAAAAAGTTGCGCTGGAAAACCTGGCGGAAATCTTCAAAATTACAGGAGAGTCTCGAGAGAGTTGCGAAGCTCGAAGTGGCGAAAGCAATTCCCACTACTCCGAGAGGGAGCGAGGCGAGATTCCACGAATAATTAAAAATCGCCAAACTTCCGCCTCCAAGGAAGCTCGCGAAAATCGTGATTACCACAAACTGAAATTGCGTAGCGACGAGTGAAAGCATTCGTGGAGAAGCGAGTTTAAAAAATTTACAGAGAAGTTTCGGCTGGAAAATACGCACCCATCGGAAGCTATTTGAAAAAATTCCGGGAAGCTGAATGCTTGCGTGGAGAAAAGCACCTAGTGCCACTCCCCACGAAATTCCGAAAACTCCGAATTCTTTTCCCCAAAGAAGCGCGCCAAAAATAATTCCTAAATTGTAAAGAATCGGTGCGAGCGAGTACCAAAAAAATTTATGGAAATGCTGCGCCAGCCCTCCGAAAACCGCGGAGAAAGTAAAGAAGATCGGGGCGAGAAGTTGGATTCTCAGCAATTGTGATGTGAGAAGAATTTCTTCGCTCGAAAAGCCGGGAGTGATGAGTCGTGTGAGCGGTTCGGCGAGAATGAAGATTCCGCCAGCCAAGACTAAAACTAAAAAAAATAAAACATTCAAAACATTACTTGCGAATTCATTTTTTTCTTCGTGTGAATTTTTCTCGCAAAGCAATGGAACAAAGGCTGCAGAAATGCTTCCGAAAATCAGCAAATTGTAAACTAGGTCGGGGAGGCGAAAAGCGGCGAAATAAATATCGAGATTAAAAATTCCTTCACCTCCGACACCAAAGACATGAGCGAATACACGATCGCGGACGACGCCAAGAATTCTTGAAAAAAGCTGCGAAAGCGCGAGAAGCAACGTTGCTGAAAAAATAAATTTACGCAACCGATTTTAGTTTAAAAGCTGCTTGCGAATTGGTAAACTTCTCCCCTATTTAATAACCCCCTACAAAATGGCTGCTTCCCTCAATAGTGCTCAAATCATCGGTAACATTACTCGTGATCCCGAGGTTCGCCAAACCCCGAACGGGCAAACAGTTGCCACAATCGGAGTTGCTACGAATCGCAAGTGGACGAATAAACAAACCAACGAAAAGCAGGAAGAGGTTGAATTTCACAATGTGGTGGTGTGGGGTAAGTTGGCAGAGATTTGTCAGCAATATTTAAAAAAAGGCGCGAAGGTTTACTTTCAGGGACGATTAAAAACGCGGAATTGGGAAGATCCGGATGGCAAGAAAAACTACCGCACTGAAGTCATCGCAGAAAACATGATTATGCTTGACTCGCGAGGGGCAGGTTCTGCAGCTCCGGCAGCGGCAGCAGCTCAACCGGCAGCTGCTTCGTCTCCGGCTCCCGCGGCACAAAAAGCTCCTCCTCCCACAGAGGAAGAAGTGAAGATTGATGATTTGCCGTTTTAATTTAATGTGAAGTAAAACTTTGGAATCGTACAGAAAAGAGAAACAAAACGAGAGCATGGTCAGAAAAATTAATAAACTGTCTTTTACTAAACGATCATATGGCACAAATTATCTTAATTTATTTAAAAAATCATTGGTTGGATGTTGTGGCAATTGTTGTTGCTACATCTTCAGCTCTTATTGCTTATATGACATGGAATTTGTCTTATTTATTAACACATAGACCATATGTTTGGGCTGAAAACTTTGGATATCTTGACCAAAGTAATAGGATTATAAATCCTATAAATAAGGTAATGCTTAAAGTAATAAATTCTCCAGCTGAAACTATTTATCAGGAATATAGTTACTACATTCTTGGCGAAGAAAACAAAGAAACAATAGAAAAAGATACTCCCACAAACTCAATTAAATATCCCAGCGATAAAATTCAATATACTCATGCAGTATCCAAGGTAACTAGAGATCTAGCTAATGGTTTAAAAGAAAACGAAAAACTAATTAGATATATTAGAATTGAGTACAAATGGTTATCTTCTGACAGAAAATATTTTTTTGAAGGGGAATGGGAATATAACAGTAAAAGTGAAATTTGGGATATCATTTATCAAGAAGCAAATTAAAGAATCTTAAGCCCATGGGTATAATTTTTTTCCAGATATGTTTACGCAGTGGTTTTGTTTTGTGCAAACCTCCTCCGAATCAACCAGCTTCCCGTGAGTGCGAGGGTAATTGAGATTAACAAAATCTCTGCTGGACCGACTTCGATTTTGGTGATATTTGAAAGTGTCGCCGCTTCATGACCATTCGAATAAATTGCGCTTATCGCGAAGTAGTAATCTTCGTTTGCGAGTAAGCCTTCCGGACGGAAAGAAGTGCTATTCACTTCTACTATCGGCAGATCAAAAATATTCGGCTGGGTGCCGGCATATACGCGGTAGCTCGTAGCCCCCGCTACCGGATTCCACACGAGAATCGGATTGCCGTCTGCATCTTCGCGTTGCCAAAGCTGAATCACATCTTCTTCGGCAGACGGACAGATTTTGCCGGCTTGCGGGATTGCGCTTACCTCTTCACTCAAATTCGTTACCGCCTTGCCAAAATTATCTATCCCGCGGAGTGCGAAAAAATATTCAACCCCGTTGATTAGATCGTGGACTTCCCACTCGCTGCGGGTAGTTCCGTCTGGTAGTATTTGGCTTTCCACATAATTTTTACTTTCGACTCCATAATCAAGCCGGTAATTCGCCACTTCCAGATTTTCATTTTTACCCGACTGCCATTCGAGGAGAATTTTTCCGTCACAGCCGGTGGCGATGATTGTCACAGCTGGGGTTGCGCTCACAGCAAGTAAGCTTGTAATTTCAGGGTAGCTGCCAATATTTCCTGCTGAATCAACAAGCTCAAGATTGAGAAAATAAGCTCCGCTTGCCGATACTGTGAATTCTCCGGAATAAATTCCCGCTTTAGTTTCCTCGAGTTTGATGAAATCTTCGCCTATATGAAGTTGTACATTTTCGAGTTCGGGTTCGCCTTTCACATTAACTTTCATGAGTGTGTCGACCACCACTTTATTTCCCGGATCGAGCTGAATGTTCTCAACTACCGGTGGTGTTTGATCCATTTCGATTTTAATCGCTTCTGAGGTGGTGCTGATAGAGCCGTCTGAATTCAAAATCGCAACTGTGATTTCATGTTGTCCATCTAGTAGGTCAATCTCAAAGAGAAATCGACCGCTCTCATCAGATTCTCCCTCTGCGAAAAACTGTCCGTTCACAAGAATCGCGAGGTTCGAATTTGCTTCTGCAAAACCGAGGAGTGGGATTGTTTTATTGGCAAGACCTCCTCCCAAAGGGCTCGCGATTATGGGTGCTTCGAGAGTTCCTGCGCTGCCTAAAACTTCTATGGAGAATTTTTGCGGGAGGGTGTTCGTATCATCGTAAATATCGATTGTTTGGTTGCCTGTGGTGATGAAAGTTACCGCATTCGCAAAAGTGTGGGTGCCGCGATCTAGCTCAGTAAAAGTGTAATCACGCGGCAAAATCGCGAGTTCGTCGGAGCTCACGAAAGAAATCGTACCGGCAAAATCTTCAATGAGACTACCTTCGTTGTCTTCGACTTCAACAGTAATGTCGGTGGGGGTGTTCACTACTACTTGACCGGGGAAATCAATATTGATTCGTTCATCTCCCGTCGCGATATCCGCGCGAAGCAGGTTTCCGTTGATACTTCCCGCCTTCTGTAAAAAAACAATCCGTGATCGTTCGTTTATGGTTTGATTATCCGCCACTGCAGTAAAGGAGCTCACCCCTTCTTCGTTTGCGAGAATGTGAAAAATAACCTCGCCATTTTTATTCGTGGTGGTTTGAAGTGCTCGTATTGTGTCGGTGGTTCGCGAGCTTACGAGATTCACTTTTTGACCAACGATCGGGTTACCCGTTTCGTCGCGAAGGGTGGCGGTAATTGTCGAATAATTTTCGTCCACGAAGCCAATTTCATCGTTTGCCCGCAGTGAAGATTTATTTGCGGAAATTTCAATTTTTGTAGGAGTAGTCGAATAATTCACATCTCCTTCAAAAAAAGTTTCTGCCGGCACGAGTACATATCCTGCCGGAATTTGGCTCGCTGCCGCAGAATTCACTGCGAACACGAAGCTTGCGATTCCCAGCAGTCCCGTGAAGATTTTTGTTTTCATTTTAGATTTTAAATCTGGTCATTTTAGCACTTTTTCCGATCTTCATCAATCGGGAAAGCTTGCCAAAAAGTTGGATTGTTATTCAACAAAAAAAGAGAAATGGCGCGCCCGGAGGGATTCGAACCCCCGACACCCGGTTCCGAAGACCGGTGCTCTAATCCGCTGAGCTACGGGCGCATGCGCTGATTTTACCCGCCTTCGTCTTTTGGGGCTATGTTGTTGATGAATTTTACTTACTTTGCCAAAAAATGAGTTCCGACACCTTTTTTTCTTTTTAAAGCCGCCTCGGCGATTAGTTTTGCTGTGAGTATCGCATTCCGTGCAGCGAAACTTCGCGGTTTCAGTTTTCCTAAAATCTTGATAGCTTCGCGTAAACCTTTCTGAGTTCGCACGATTCCCACTTTTTCCCACATCAATTTTTGTACAATTTTTCGAATCGCCACATCCTCTTTTGCATTAAAAAAATATTTCGGCGCATTAACCTTAAATTCGCGAATCTTCGAAAGTTTCGCACCCTCTCCCAGAAACTTGCCGAAAACCACTGCTTCCGCGAGCGAGTTGCTCGCCAATCGATTTGCGCCGTGCACCCCCGTTTGCGCCACTTCACCGACGGCGAGAAGATCGCGCACATTCGTTTCGCTTTTTAAATTTACAGCTATGCCACCGCAAGAATAATGAGCTACCGGAAAAATCGGGATCAAGTCGTGTGCGAGACTGAAACCCGCTTTTCGTACCTCCCGCCAAATTAACGGGAAGCGATTAACCAAAAATTTTGCACTCGCTCGTGTGAAGTCGAGAAAAACCCTTCCGTGCTTCATTTCCTCGAAAATTGTGCGTGAAACAATGTCTCGTGGAGCAAGTTCACCAGCGGGGTGGTAGGCTGGCATGAAACGTTCGCCTCTCGTGTTCCGTAAAACCGCACCTTCGCCTCGTAAGCTTTCGGAAAGCAGGGTGAGACGCGTCTTCCGTCCGACCAGCGCAGTAGGGTGGAATTGGACGAACTCTAAATCTTTCAGCTGCGCTTCCGCTTGCCACGCTGCCGCGATTCCGTCGCCTGCCGAAACTTTGGGGTTTGTGGTTTTCGCAAAAAGCTGTCCGAAGCCACCAGTCGCGAGGATTGTTTTTCCAGCGAAGAGGGGTTTGATTTTTCTGTCATATTTCAAAAAAGCTCCTGCACATCTGCCATTTTTTACAATCAAATCGAGTAGGGAAGTTTGTGTGAGAATAGTGATGTTTTTGTTTCCCCGCACTTTTTTGGCGAGCGCTTTTT
>JAGLJE010000036.1 GCA_023142645.1 Candidatus Altimarinota bacterium
TCTTTGAAATGTTCTTCAAAACTATCCCACTCGAAATTTCTCACCGCCGCGATGCCGGCTTGCGCGTATCTCGAAGAGGATTCAAGTAGATTCGTTTTTGTGGCAATTGTCACACTTCCTTTTTCCGCGCAAAAAAGGGCGGAGGTAAGACCGGCAATGCCGCTACCGATGATGAGGAAATTAGGGTTTTGCAAAAGAGAGGGTTGACAAAATAGATTTTAGCAGATAGAATGAAAGCCTTTAAAAAACTACCATGAGTTCTAAAAACGAAAACCCTCCATTTCTTGTATCACTTCGCTCGAATTACGAGAGTACTCAAAAGGAGTCTAAAGTTTTTTGTCTACAGGTCGCTAATTTGTTAGCAGGACTGAAAATTGCGGAAGAATCTGGTATGGACACAACAGAAATAAAATCAATTCGGACAGGGGTTCGAGAGTTTTTAGAACAGCTTCCTGGAGATGTTTGTGGGAGAATAGATCGATTAACAAAAGATCCTGAACTCAAACCTCAAGTTAACAAACTCAAGGGTAAAAAGGATGTGCCCTCTTGGCTGAGTGGATGCGCAGACTGAAATTCATCGCTCTTGCCGAGTGCGTGAGCTCTCCGATTGAGACAAAATCCACCCCGCTTTTTAAAAACTCTTTCGCGGTTTTCGAAGTGATTCCGCCGCTTCCTTCGAGAATTATTTTTGGGTTAATCGCGCGGAGCTTCGGAATAATCTTACGAAGCTTTGTCGGAGTGAAATTATCGAGCAGCAAAATCAGTCCTTTCTTTTTGTGGAAAAATTCGGCAATTTCGAGTGCGAGCTTTTCATTATCGGCTTCGATTTCAAAAAACATGGATTCCTGTTTCCGCGAGGATAAAATTTTTCGCCAGCAGTTTGGATCCACGGCAAGGTGATTTTCTTTCACGAGAATTTGATCGCTTAAATTCAACCGATGCGGTAGTCCTCCGCCCACCACTACCGCTTTTTTGTCGAGTAGCCCGAGTGGGGTTTTCCGTGTTGCCGCAAATTTTCGGCGACCAATTTTCCGCGCGAGCAAATTCGCCGCAGTCGCAATTCCGCTCATCCGTTGTAACAAATTCAAAATCGTTCGCTCGAGCGCGAGAATTTTTTGCGCTCCACCTTTCAATTGTATTACAGTCTCACCTCCTCGAATTTTCGCGCCGTCTTTTTTTCTCGCGAGAATTTCCACTCCCTTCTTTTTAAAAAAAAATTCAATCTCCTCTCCTCCTGCTAAAATTCCAGTTTCTTTCGCTACGATTTCCGCTGTTACAATTTTCCGCGGGTTCGCGAGGAGCGTGGTTGTCGCGTCTTCGCTTCCCGAATCTTGTTCGAGCATTAATTCCAAAAGCTTCCCGACAAATTTTCGGTATTCGCTGTTCGATATTTTCAGCTTCGCGATTTGAGATTCGAAGAGTTTCATAAAAATTTCTCCATATAGATTTTCTCACGATCTAGAGTGTAGCCGAGCTTACGATAATATTCCTGTACCCCAATACCCGCGATAATTTTGAGTTTTTTAAACTCATTTTTCTTCGCGAGTTTTTCCGCCTCGCGAACGAGTTTTTTCCCGAATCCGCGATGCTGAGAATTTCCCGCACCTTTCGAAATTCCCATCTCCGCTCCGAAAGTGTGCAGCTCGCGAACTATCGCAAAATCTTTTTTTTTCG
>JAGLJE010000037.1 GCA_023142645.1 Candidatus Altimarinota bacterium
TTTTTTCGGTAATCTCAAACGAAGCAGCGAAATCAATTTCCCGCGCGCCTCAAAGCTCAAAAAAATTTCTAGTCCGCCACTCGCTTCATACTCCTTTTGAAAAAGTTCCACCTGCTTCGCATCGAAATCTTCCCCGCGAATCTCTCGGCAGCGAATACACTCACATCGTACTCCTCGCTGCTGCAAAATTTGCCGCAGATTCGTGATTCGGTTTCCCGCTAAAATCGATTCAGCCGGAATGTCGCGGACAACTCTTGTCAATCGAACCCACGACGGCGTGATCGATTTTATTTTCACGAGAAGATTCGAAAGCGCGGTATCTGAATACGGTTGCCATTCTCCGCTCCGCCAAAATTTTTTCAGCTCAGTATTTTCAACGAGGACAGTCGGATAAATTTTGATTTGATCGGGACGGAAATCTGTATTTTCAAAAACTTCTCGAAACATCTCGAAATCGGATTGCGGAGTTGCGAGCGGGAGATTTGGCATTAAATGAATCCCGACTTTCAGTCCCGCATTTTTCAACAATTTAATCGCGCGAATTGATTCCGCCACACCATGTCCACGTTTTGATTTCGCCAAAATTTTGTCATCGAGATTTTGCACTCCGATTTCTACGCGCGTGCAACCGAGTTTCAAAAATCTTTCAATCTCTTTTTCCGAAATGAAATCAGGTCGTGTTTCCAACGTGAGTCCAACTACACGATGTCTTGAAACCCCATTTGCCTTTTTTAAATCATTAAGAGAGTCCGATCTAGCTCGCCGCGAATTCAGTGCTGCGAAACATCGTCGGATAAACCAGTTTTGATAATTTCGCGGATGCGCGGAAAAAGTACCGCCCATCACGATCAATTCAATTTTCGAGACTTCGTGACCGCAATTTTCGAGTGCGCGCAATCGATCGCGGACTTGTCGAAATGGATCAAATTTCGCGCGCGCTGCTCGCATTACCGCTGGCTCGTTCGAAAGATAACTTTTTGGCATTCGCGCTTCAGTTGGACAAAAAACGCATTTCCCCGGACAGCCGAGTGGTTTCGTGAGCACGGCAATTGGCGAGACGCCGGAGAGCGTGCGAATTCGCGATTTTTTCAAAATTTTCTCAAGAAAAGGAACAGGCTTGATTTTTTTTGATTTCAGTAATTTCAAATATGCCGCGACAAGTTTCGAATTCGGCATCAAAATTCCCGACTTTCCGGCTGCCCGAACTTTCAGTTCGCGTAAACTTTTTTCGTCCGCGCATTTTTTTCGAATCGCTTCTAAAATAACTTCACGAGAATTCATGCCAGCAAGTTTATACGATTCAATCGCGAAAGAGTGGGATTGCACACGCCGAAACTTTTGGGGCGAGTTCGAATTTGCGCGCGGATTTTTGAATTCCAAAAAAATTCTTGACGCGGGCTGCGGTAACGGGCGGCTTGTTCGATGGTTGCGGGAGAGTGGATTCTCGGGTGAATATTTAGGAGTGGATAATTCAAAAGAGTTGTTGAAACTTGCAAAAAAAAATTTCCCAGATGAACGGTTCGAGCTTCACAATTTACGCGAGCTGACAGGTAGTGGTTTTGACGCGATTTTTTGCATTGCGGTTTTGCACCATTTTCGAAGCAAAGAGGAAAGATTGCGAGTGTTAAAAAATTTTCACGCAAGCACGCAAAGAAACGGAAAAATTTTTATCACCGTGTGGAATCTTTTTCAGCCGCGTTTTTTTCGCCATCTTTTCAAAAGTCGTTCGCGAGATTGTGAAATTGAGTTTGCCAAAAAAGGAAAACGATTCATCCACGCGTTCTCGAAACGAGAACTGAAAGATTTATTGAAGCGCGCAGGTTTTCAAAAAGCTGAAGTTTTTTACGCGCGACATTCTCAAAGAACGAATTTTTTTCGCGGTCGGAATTTAATCGCGATTGCCCAAAAATGAAAAACGAATCTGAAAATTCCGAAGAAGAAATTCTCGAAGGAGAAATTGTTGGCAAGATTCCCGAAAAAAAGTCGCCCGACCGATTCGAGCAATCGCGCCCCGATTTCGATCTTTTCGCGCTTCCTGTTTTTGCAAAACTAAAACAGAATTGTCTCCTCGCGGCGGCGAGTTTCATCCTGCTCACGATTGCCGCGATTTACCTTAAAAACGGGTGGCTTTTCTTACTCGCGCTGCTTTTGCCGCCGTGGATTTTTTCACGGAAATAATTATTCCTTTGCGAAAAAATTATACAGCCAGCCAAAAAGTGCCCCGCCGATAAAGCCATCCACGAAACCGTAAATTGCTGCGAGTAGCGCGCCTAGCCATGACACTTCGAGACCAAAATAGATTGCTGCGATAGGGGTGTAAAAGCCGGATCCGGGATAGCCGGTGAATTTGGTGAGGACGATGCAAAGCGCGAGAGTGGCGCCCCACAAAACCCCGAAAGCCAAACCGAGCGAGAGAGGTTTTAGCATTGGAGAGGGGATTAAAAATTAAACAGAAAAAGTTTACCACTTCTTCGGAATTTGAGAGAATCTGAAGGTGAAAGTTTCTCACACTTTCCGAAAATTAATTTTTGGTGCGTTTGTTTTCGTAGCTTTTAACGGAGTCGCGGAGGCGGCTGCTTTTCCTGATGTTTCCTTTTCCCATCCGAACGCCGTTGCGATTGATTTTCTCACGACAGAGGGAGTGATTTCCGGCTACCCTGATGGGAATTTTCAGCCTGAAAATTTCGTGAATCGTGCGGAGACGCTCAAAATTCTCCTTCTTGCGAGTGGGATTACGATTCAGGCAATTCCGCAAAATGAATTTCCCGATGTGCCGGATGAGGCGTGGTTCGCGTCTTTTGTTGCTTCGGCTCGCGCGCGGGAAATTGCCGATGGCTATCCTGACGGATTTTTTCGTCCAGGGCGGACAGTGAATCTTGTTGAGGCCTTGAAAATGCTTTTCGCGGCGAACGAGGTTCAGCTCGAGAATTATAAAACAGAGACCAAGCTTTTCGCTGATTCCGAAGAATCCGCGTGGTACAACTCTTTCCTTTTTTACGCGAAAACCTTTGAAATTGTCGAATCAGATTCCGCTGATCAAGTTTTTCCCGCTACTCCGCTCACACGCGGGCAGCTTGCCGAAATCGTGTACCGTTTTTTCACGCGAGTTGAAGCTGTCTGTCCGCGGCTACTTGAAAACTCAAGAACGATTCCCGCGAATTATTTTCGCGAAATTAGCCTTGTGGATGGGCTGCCAAATATTTTTTACGAGGACGAAGTTTTTGGGCTGGTTGGCTCGGTTGCCGAAGATGTGGAGAGCGTGACGGTTGTTTTCGAAAACCGTGAGAGCAATGAACACACTCAATTTTCCGCAGATGTTGAGGAAAATAATTTTTCGCTTGCCGCTGAATTTCGCGTTCCCGGTCACTACAACTTTTCGATAATTCCTTCCACTACCGATCGTAATTCTGCTGCGAGTATCGAAGTGCTGCCGCGTGAGTGTGCGCCGGCGACAATTGAGTCCGGTGGAATTCCGCCGGAAAATTTGCGGGCGAAAATTCTTAACAATGAGCCAATGCTCGCGTGGGACTCAGGTGACAATAATCTTTTTCGCGCCGTAATTCGGCAGAATGAAAACCGTTTCGAGCGGTTGGTTTCCGCGAATCAGGATTCGCTCGTACTTGACCCCGCCGATTTCGAAAACTTCGAAGCAGGAGAGGCGACATTCCAAATTTTCGGTGCGAAATCGGAGCATGGTTTCAGCTATGAGCCGCGCACGCAGTGGTCCGCCAGCTCGCCCATTACCCTTGACCTCTCGCAGCATCATTTTTCTACTTTCGAGGAGGAGCAACTCACGCTGCTCTCCCTGCCAATTTATCGTGGTCCGCGAATTTCATTTTCCGGTACAGCCGGAACAGACCTCGAATCGACTGCTCATCTCATTACTCCTGCGGGGATGGTCGAAGAAGTTTCGATTCTTCCTTCGACAAGCTCCCATTCGACAAACTCAGGGCAGGCAGGACAGATGAAGGAGGCAGAAGAAATTCTGGCGGGCACATCATTTACATTGAACTTACAACTACCAGAGGTGGGGACTTACATTCTCGAAATTAACGCCGCGAACGGAATCGCCGCGCTCAACCACCCGTTTTACTTGCCAAACGAATTTCCGCTGTTGCCTGATTTCACCGATCTTCGTGAGTCGCCGAACTTGCAGCGGAAAATTTCCGTGAATCGCGAACGAGCGATTTGGCTGCGACTCGTGAATGAATTTCGCGCGAGCCAGCGGTTACCGGCAGTGAAGCTCGACGAAGAGATTTCTAAATTCGCGCAAGATTATGCGGAGCAAATGGCTACCGAAAATTTTTTCGGTCACATTGATTTGTCAGGGGATGATCCTGATGCACGGCGAAAATTAGCCGGTCTGCCGCTTCCGGTCGGCGAGAATCTTGCCCGCGATTCGAAAACAGAATACGCACATGCCGGCCTTCTTCGTTCCGCTGCCCACCGTGCGAATATTCTTGCACCTGAGTGGACACGCGTTGGTCTTGGAATCGCGAAGGATGTCAACGGTCAGTTGTTTTTCGTGCAAGAATTTTCCACCGATTTGCTCGTGGAAGAAAATTCAGCTGAATTTAAATCGGAACTCTACGAATTGATAAATTCCCGCCGCCGTGAAGAAAATACAGTTGAGCTTATTTCAGATCCTGCGCTCAATTTGGTGGCGCAAGGTTGGAGCGAAAAGATGGCAGAGGAGGATTTCCTCGATTTTGTTCACGGGGGCGAAAGTCTCGAAAACTCCATTCGCGCGGCGGGTTACGATGGTTCGTTTGCAAGCTTCATCGCTTCGGCAGGGAAGCTCTCGCAAATTGTAGGCGGTCTGAGTGAGGATGTGTTTACTGATTCCACAAAATCGCGTGTGGCAATCGGGCTGGCGCAAGATTCCAACGGCAGCTTCCGCGCGACATTCGTTTTCCGCGAGTAAGGTAAGGGAGTGCGCCACTGATTTGCTGCCAAAAAGTAATAAAATCCGCACGATGAAACAAAGTCAACATTATTTATTTCGGCGATATTTAAGATATTGGTCGGAAGACGGTGAACATGTTTATCGTTACGAAAAAAGCACAAAACAAACCAAAAGACTGCCAATTAAGGTTGTGGGAGCTGCTAACAATCAGTGGTCTTGTGAGATAGAGAATCCAATATTTTCAAATTTTGAAGGGCAATATCCTGCAATTATCAAAGCATTAGAGAGTCGAGAAAAAATTACTGACCAAATAAACAACTATTTAATTGATCTGATGTCAGTATTTTATTCGCGCGTGCCAAAACAAAAAAGAAACATGAAAAGGATTAGTAGCGAGCTTTTAAAAAGTACACCAACAATGAGAGAGCTCGATCAAGGCATGATCGCACAGATAGTCGCGCACAATCAAGTATTAAAAAATATGGGATCAAAAGCAGTTATTTTAATCGCGAAAAACGATAAAACATTTATTACGACAGATAATCCTGCCCCTGCTACCTTTCTCCATCTACCACTCACCCCGAGATTGCTCATGATTACACCCAACAAGAATGTAATCTTGAGATATGTTGACGCCGATGAATTTTTTGTTGGGATGATTAATAAAAAAAACGTAGAAATGGCAGATAAATATATTTTTTCATTAGAGCGACAACATAGCGATATTTAGACTTTCAGACTTACCACCAAAATTTATTTTTGCTGTCCTAAAATAAGTCATCCATCGGTCAGATTTTTTCACAGCAAAATCAAAACCGCAATCATGGCAGAGATAAGTGACCATAAATTGCGGCTTCGTTTTGTAGTGTTTGAAAATCTTTTTAGCTCAAAAACCACGGTAAGAAAACCAGCGATACTACTGTCATTAGCTTGATGAGAATATTCAAGGCCGGGCCAGAAGTGTCTTTAAAAGGATCGCCGACTGTGTCGCCGACCACTGCCGCCTTGTGTGCGTCTGAACCCTTGCCGCCGAAGTTGCCGTTTTCGATGTACTTCTTTGCGTTGTCCCATGCACCACCGGCATTTGCCATGAAAATCGCGAGCATCACGCCGACTACGAGTGCTCCCGCGAGCATTCCGCCGAGCACTTGCACGCTCCAAAGACCGATTAGGATTGGAGCGGCTATCGCGATCAGTCCGGGTAGAATCATTTGTTTCAACGCGCCATCGGTTGAGATCTTCACGCAACGCGCCGCATCTGGAGGAGTCGTGCCCTCCATGATTCCGGGAATTTCACGAAATTGTCGTCGCACTTCTTTCACCATTTCAAAAGCTGCATTGCCCACCGCTCGCATCGTGAGCGAGGAAAAGACGAACGGTAAAATTCCGCCGATTAGCAATCCGATGATTACTTTCGGTGTGTTGATGTCGAGAATTAACGGGGTGCCGTCGAGGCTTGCACCTTGAGAGAATGCCGCGAAAAGAGCGAGGGCGGTGAGTGCGGCGGAACCGATTGCGAAACCTTTACCGATTGCTGCTGTCGTGTTGCCGACCGCGTCGAGCGCATCAGTTCGTTCGCGAACTTCTTTCGGCAGCTTCGCCATCTCTGCCAATCCTCCCGCGTTGTCCGCCACCGGTCCGTACGCATCAATGCCGAGAGAAATTCCGAGTGTGCTCAACATTCCCACTGCGGCGAGAGCTACGCCGTAAACTCCAGCGAAATGATTCGCGACAAAAATTCCTAAACAGATGATAAGCACGGGTGCCGCCACCGACTCCATTCCTGTTGCCAGTCCGTGAATGATGTTTGTTGCTGCGCCGGTCTCCGATTGCTTCGCGATATTTTTAACCGGACGAGTATCGGTCGAAGTGTAATACTCTGTAATTTTCCCGATCGCCACTCCTGCTACGATTCCCGCTACGATTGTATAAAAAAGATTCATTCCCTCGATGCTGGCTGGTAGCGTGAAAACTTTATTCGTAAGCCACCATGTTGCTCCAATCGCGAGGACAGAAGCAATTATCAAGCCACGGTTGAGTGCCGCATGGAGTCCTTTCTCATTTTTAGCTTTTACAAAAAAGGTGCCGATAATCGATGCAAAAATTCCAAAGCCCGCCACTGCGAGCGGAAGCACGACAGCTGATTTCATATTCACATCCCCGCCGAAAGTGAAAACCGCGAGTGTCATCGCTGCCACGATTGAGCCGACATATGACTCGAATAAGTCCGCGCCCATTCCCGCCACATCGCCGACATTATCTCCGACATTATCGGCAATCGTTGCCGGGTTGCGTGGGTCGTCCTCGGGAATGCCAGCTTCAACTTTGCCAACTAAATCCGCGCCGATATCCGCCGCTTTCGTAAAAATTCCTCCGCCGACACGTGAGAAAAGCGCGATTGAACTCGCGCCAAAACTGAAGCCAATAATCTGTCCGATGGTTGTAGGATTGATTGCTGCGCCACCGTCGGTGTAAAGAAAAAAGAAAATTGAAAGACCGAGGAGTGCGAGACCGACCACACTCATTCCCATTACCGCTCCCGAGCTGAAAGAAATCGCGAGCGCGTCAGCGAGACCTTTTCGTGCGGCTTGTGTCGTTCGGACTGCCGCCCGTGTGGCGGTGTGCATTCCAAAATAACCAGCGAGTGCCGAAGCTGTCGCTCCGCTCGCGAACGCGATTGCTGTTTTGATTCCCAATCCGTCAACTTTCGAAAAACCGATTGCGGCTGCCACCACGACGACAAAAACCGCGAGCCAGCGATATTCGGAATTTAAAAAAGTGGCGGCTCCTTCTTGAACTTGTTTCGAGATTGCTTGCATTTTTTCATCACCTGCATTTTCTTTCATGATGAGGAAGTATTTCAAAACCGCGAATGCGATCGCGAGGAGAGCGGCTCCTCCTGCAATCCAAATGATGTTGGAAGAGAGAAACAAGGTGAAAGTTTGCATTTTAAAAAGGTTAAAGGGTTAAGTTAACGAACGGATTTTAAACGAGAAGCTGCTTGTGGACAAGCTAAATCTATTTCGCACCACCTCCCCAAATGTGGCTTTCAAACCATTTTCTAATCATCGCTAGATTCAGTTTTTCTAGCGGAGTTGTCTTTTTAGGATTGTCAGTAGTCGCTCGGTCATTTACTATTTTTGTCGATGAATACAAACTATTCAAAAAAGCATTAAATATATCGCGCCGTTCTTTATCTTCGTCTTCAATATATTTAACAACCTCGGCAATAAGTCTAAAATTATCTATGAGAAGACGATCTAACGGAATTGCAGGATGAGACAAAAGGTAATCCTCCACGACAATTTTCAGTTCAGCGATAAATTCTTTCGGGAGCTGCTCTAGCTGATCAAGGAGACCTATCCGCACACCAGCTGCTTCGGCTCTCTGAAATTCAGGACTTTTTTCGATGTCAGGACTCGCATCTTCAACTGTTCGATACTTCATAGTTTTGGGGTTATTAAAAAAAACGATGGGCGATTTAACCATTCCCTGTTTAAAAATACAAACTAAAAACTACAAACTTTCATCCAGTTTCACCAAAACTTTCGTGAGTATTTCAATTGCCTTTTCAAATTCTTTCAAATCAATTCGCTCTTCAGGTGTGTGATCGAGGTTCGAATCGCCGGGTCCGTATGAGACGATTGGCGTGTCGGGAAACGCTTTCATGAAAGTATTCATATCGGCCGTACCGGTTTTGACCTTGAAAACCGGCGTACCGCCTTCCTCGCGAATCGAAGAAAGGAAAGCTTTTACGAGCGGAGAATTTTTCGAAGCCAAACAAGCCTCCTCGCTACCCCAACTTTGGAGGTAGGAAACAGCCCCGCCATTTTTATTTTCACCGACGAGCTTTTTCAATTCACTTGCATCGAAACCGAGCGGCGTCCGAAATTTCACTCGCACTTTTACTTGTTCGACACCATTCACCTCGTCGTAAACGAACTTTTCCACCCGTTGCTGCAATCCTTCCCACACACTCTTTCCTTCATTGAATTTCTCGCAAAAAGCTTTCACTTTTTGAGTGAATGCAATTGCCTCCTCGATCGCGTTCTTTTCGGAATCGTTTGCGGAATGCGCGGAGGTTTTTCGTTTAAAAAATTCCATCGAGAAGGTACCCTTGTAGCCGAGTGTGATTCCCTCGAAGCTGGAAGGCTCGCCGATGATTACAGCATTTGGTTTTTCAAATTTTTCCGCAAGGACTCGCGCGCCAGTTCCGTGTTTTTCTTCCTGTGAGGCACCCGCCACGACGATTTTCGTATTTTTTAATTTTTTGCTTGCAGCGAGAGCGGCAAAAACAAAGGTTGCAAATGAACCCTTCGCATCGACCGAACCTCGACCGAAAAGTTCGTCTCCCTCGACTTTCACCGGCAGAAAAGGTTTGACCGTGTCGATGTGTCCGAGCAAAACGATTGTTTTTCGGGCATCACTTGAACCGATTTCAAGAACGACATTATTGAAATGATCCACCTCCGTTTTTTCGAACCCTAATTTTTTCGCTTCGTCAGAAATAAAGCTCGCGACTTCTTCCTCCCTCTCGGATGGGGAATAAATCGAGACGATTTTCTGGAGAAATTCGGCGGGTTGCATTTTAAATTATTTGAAAAGGTTGACAAACTGGGCTTAGTTTAGCACGATAGAATCAATTTTCATATAATATTTCGGCTCCTGAGCTAAATCATGACTGAAAAGCTACAAAAAAAGATGTTGATAAAGAAATTTCCTAACTTAGGTAAGACAAAATCGGAACTTAATTTTTTACTTCTTAAATTATGAATGCGAATACAGAATTTGAATTTACCATCATTGACAAACCGCAAAACAAAACCAGAAATGAGGCACCACCCTGCCAATATTCCGATGGATTTTGTGAACCCTATTTCCAAACTTCATCGACCGAGCCTAAATTAGGGATATACATAAGTTTTCTAAGAAAAGGTCTCAAAAACACTTTCCCTGCAAAACCAGCTGACTGTCAGTCTTGCGTCGCAGAAGTAGAAACATCTTTTACCGATGAAAAAACAGCGCGACCGGCCATTAAAGAACTTCTTAGGCTTGTTGATGCATCAAGACCTTCTGAATCTTTGCCACCACACCCCCAATCTCCTCTTTCGAAATAACTAACGGAGGCAACAGCCGAATTGTTTTCGCGCCAGTCTGAAGAACAAGTACTCCCTCTTCTTGAAGTTTCCCCACGATTTCTTTTGCTGGAATTTTGAGATCAATCGCGAGCATCAAACCAATTCCACGAATTTCTCGAATCTTCGGCGAGGAAATTTCCTCCAATTTACTTTTCAAAAACTCTCCATTTTCTTGCGCCTTTTCACACAAATTTTCTTCCTCGCAAAAACCCAAAACCGCGAGAGCTGCCGCGCACGCGGGTAGATTCCCGCCAAAAGTCGAGGCGTGCCGACCTCGAATATTTTTCTCACCGAAAAGATTAGCCCGAAAAACCGTCGCGCCAATTGGATACCCACCACCGAGCGCTTTCGCGAGACAGACGATGTCCGGCTTTGCCCCGAAATTTTCGAGCGCGAGAAATTTACCCGTTCGGCAAATTCCAGACTGAACTTCGTCGATTATTAGCAGTGTACCGTTTTCGTCGCAGAGTTTTCTAACACCATCGAGAAATTCTTTCGTTGCGATGTGGACACCGCCTTCGCCTTGAACTACTTCGAGGATTACGGCTGCTGTTTTACGGTCGATTTTTTCCGCGAGTGAATCAACTTTATTAAAAGCAAAAAAATCAAAATCGGGAACGAGCGGCTCGAAAGGCTCGCGAAATTCCGGTCGCCAAGTTGCTGACAGCGCGCCAAAAGTCCGACCGTGAAAACTTCGCTTTGCTGCAAGAATTTTTGTCCGACCTGTTGCCAACCGCGCGAATTTCAGTGCCGCTTCGACTGCTTCCGCGCCGGAATTCGAAAGAAAAATTTTGGATTTTTCGAATGGCATTTTTTCAGAAAGTTTCTCGAGAAATTCCTCTCGTTTTGCATGCGGATGTCGCGCCGTTGCGAACGCGTAATTTTCCCACGCATTTTTGACTGCTTCCGCTACTTTCGGATTTGAATGACCGACAGAAGTCACGCCGTGCCCGCCGACGCAGTCAATGTATTTTTTTTCCGCCGAATCCCAAACAATCGCTCCTTCACCTTTCATAATCGAGAGGGAGTTGGGAGAGTAAACGCCAGCGGAAAGTTCGAATTCGGACATAAAAAACTTGAAAAAGCCGTAAAAGTATTTTAAACTAAAGGTCTGCTCTTTGAAAGATTGGTCGGTTTTGCCAACTTTAATTTGCGCCGACTAAAATGGGGATGACAGGCTTCGACAGAGAGGTTCTCGTGTTCGAAACCGCAACCACGGGATCGTGCTTTCTCCCGTCATATCCGGAAGTACAAAATTATCTGCCAAAGATAATCTTTTTGCCCGCGTTCATCGCGGACTCGCGAAAGCTCGCGAAACGCTCGTTCCTCGTGAACCTGCTTTCGTTCCAGTTTTTGCTTAAATCGGCTTGAGCTTCGGCTCGCCGTGGCTGCTTGAAATCTCGCCTGCCAGCTTCAAGCTAGCCTCTTCCGGCAGGCTCAGCAAACCCTTCAGCCCGTGGGGCGCGTGAAAATTTAGGGCAACAAGTTTCGGAGCTTTTTGCTCGTTTTTTATTCCGAAGTTTGTAAATTTAAAACGAACTATGGTTGTAAACGGCTCGCGTGCGACTCTTTGGACCCGGGTTCAATTCCCGGCATCTCCACCAAGACTGGAAAGTGGATGTTGGAAAGTGGAAGGTGGAAGCTTGTTAACAGCTGCCTGCTGAAATTCAAGTCTCGCTTGCTTTCTCAAATCTTCCAACCCCTTTTTTGAGAAGAGGGGACTTTTTTGTTTCACTTTATTCCGTTTCGTTTGCAAAAAAAGAAAATGGGACAGAAGATTTGGTAGACAAAGAATGACCCACAAAAAAAGCGCGTGAGTTCGAAAAATATCTTAAAACATCTTCGGGAATCGCTTTCCGCAATAAGCGTTTAATTTAATTTTCATGCAATTCTCCGACCGAACCGCTGCTGGCAAACTGCTCGCCGAAAAACTGGCAGATTTTCGAGGTACCGAAACTTTGGTGCTTGCGCTACCGCGTGGAGGAGTGGTGGTTGGATTTGAAATCGCACGAAAACTGAATACTCCGCTTGAAGTACTCGTCGCTCGTAAGCTCGGAGCACCCGGAAATCCCGAATTCGGCTTCGGGGCAATCGCACGAGAAAACACGGTTTTTCTCGATGAGCAGACTGTGAAGCTGTTGGGATTGGCAAAAGAGCAAATAGATGAAATTATTGCCCGGGAAAATTTAGAATTGAAACGTAGAGAAAAGCTTTACTGCGGCGAGCGTAAGTTTCCCGCACTCGCAGGGAAAACGGTGATTCTCGTCGATGATGGGATTGCCACTGGTGTGACTGTGAAAGTAGCTTTGAAATTCATCCGCAAACAAAATCCCGCTAGGATTATTCTCGCGGTCCCGGTGTTGGCTGCAGAGAGCATCGAGATATTCGAGCCAGAGGTAGATGGAATAATTTATCTTCAAGCGCCTACTCATCTCGGAGCGGTGGGTGCGTGGTACGATAGTTTCCCGCAAAATACTGATACGGAAATTATCGAGCTACTTACCAAAAGCAGATTGCTAGCTCAGTCCCAATAGTTGCGTGGAAAATTGCCTTGAATTTTTCATTCACCGCAAGCTGCTAACTACCAGTTTCGATTCGAATCGCTTTCCCGTCGGTAATCGCAGTGGAAACTTTTTTGCGGGCAATCGAAAGTATTCGTTGAAAAGTTGATTGCGAAACTTTCATTTTTTCCGCAGCAGCTGTCTGATCGAGATTCTCGACATCCTTCAGGCGCAACGCTTCGATCTCGTCCTGTGCGAGCGAGATTTCTTCTAGCGTGCAGAGTGGTACGCCTGCCGGTTTGAAAAAAGTTGCAGAAAAACTACCGCGCACGCGGCGAAATTTACGGGGACGGGGCATCAATTATTTTTGCGAGGGATTGTTTGTTCGCCGTCCTGTTCCGCGACCGAGACCACGACCGGTGCCGCGCGTGCGACCGCGAGGACACGGAGTTGCGCCAGCACATTTCCCGAGCTTGCGCCCGGTGAGATGACCTTTGCCCTCCGGACCTTTGCCATCAAGATTTGGCATTTGAAAAGGGGTTAGAAAATACGTTTTGAATTTATACCCATTTCAATTTTAAAGCAAACTTTTTTAATTTGATTTTTTTCCGTTCGGGCAGAAAATGCTTCT
>JAGLJE010000038.1 GCA_023142645.1 Candidatus Altimarinota bacterium
ATGCGGCAGGGGAGGCGTTTGATAAAATTGCGCGACTGCTTGGCTTGCAGTATCCCGGTGGACCAGAGATTGAAAAAATTTCTCGTGGTTCGAAAAATCCCGAAATGTTGCCGCGAGCATGGCTGCTACCGAAAGACATTTCCAAAAATTTCGATTCAGCAGAGGTTGGCGAGAGATTGCGGAATGGAAAGTTGCAGTTACCAAATTTTGACTTCTCGTTTTCCGGGCTGAAATCGGAAGTGCGAAGAAGAACCCAGAACTCAAAACGTAAAACGCCGAAAGAAATTAAAAACTTGGCGGCGGGATTTCAGGAAAGTGTAATTGATGTACTTGCGACAAAAACTTTGCTCGCGGCGAAAAAATTTCACGCGAAAGAGATTCATCTCGCAGGTGGGGTTTCGGCAAATTCTGCGCTAAGGGAGCGGTTTCAAAAATATTCCGATGAGCTGAAAATAAAATTCCGCAACCCTGTGCGTTTCGAATTTTGTACGGACAACGCGGCGATGATTGCGGCGGCAGGGGAATGGATTTTTCGGCGGAGTCCTCAGAAATTCGCGAAAATGCGGTTCGTAAAAGTTGATCCGAATTTAAGGTTTTGAAATGATGAATGGATTGAGTAGAGCTATAGTTGCGGTAAAATATTTGCAATTTTTAAATTTTGAAATTTAGTGTCATCATCCCGACATTCAACCGCGCGGAAATTTTGCGAAGAAATTTAAATCTTCTTGCCACGCAAACTTTCGACGATTTTGAAGTTGTTGTGATCGACGATGGTTCGACGGACGAGACTCTTCGCTTGCTTCGCGAATTTGAAAAAAAGGTGGAGTTTCCACTCAGATTTCTTACGCAAAAAAACAGTGGGCAAGGGGTTGCGCGAAATCAGGGAATTAAAATTTCAGCTGGCGAGATTCTCCTCTTTCTTGGCGATGACATGCTACCGTTGCCCAACTTGCTTGAAAAACACGCGGAATTTCACGATTCCCATCCTGCCGATAATTTCGCGTGTTTCGGACTCGTTCGCTGGCATCCCGAAATTCGGATTTCCAAATTTATGAAGTGGCTCGAAAGGTCGGGTGTGCAATTCAAATTCCAAGATTTAAAAGAAAATTCTGAAACTGATTTTTGGCGATTTTATACCGCGAACATTTCTCTCAAAAAAAGTTTTCTCGGAAAGGAAAGATTTAACGAAAATTTTTCCGGCTGGGGTTTCGAGGATGCTGAGATCGGTTTGCGACTTCAAAAAAAAGGAATGAAACTACTTTTCAGTCCGGAAGCGATCGCGCAACATTTTCACAAGATTTCTGCCGGAAGCTTGGCTGATCGACAACTCGCAGCGGGAAGAAATGCGGTGAAGTTTCAAAAACTGCATCCTGAAATTTCCATTCTCCCGCGAGGTGGGAAACTGCTCGCGCAAAAAATTATAGCAAGTCTGCTACCTTTCACTTTTTACGGAAAAGCGAAGCGGGCATTTCTCCGCGGAATTGCAGAGGCAAATCGAGAAGGTTAAAATGTCCACCAAATGAGAGGAAAAATTATTAAAATTGTAGCGGTGATTGGTGGACTCGTGCTTGCGTGGGTTTTGATTTTTTTTGTTTTTGGCGAGTCGCGGAATCCGCAACCAGTCGCGCAGCTTGAGTTTTGGAATGTTTTTGACACCACCGACAAAATGAAGCCGCTGCTTTCCAAATTTACCGGGGAAACGGGGATTGAAGTGAATTATCGTAGTTTTACCGATTTGCAGGAATATCGTGAAACCCTTCTCTTCGAATTGGCGGCAGGGGAGGGACCGGATGTACTTGCGGTGCACGGTTCATGGATTCCTAAATATAAAAATCTGTTTCACCCGTTGCCCGTCGAGTTGGGGTATTCGACAGAAGATGTTCACCATGATTTCGTGGATGCGGTGGCTTCTACCGTAATTCTTAAGGAAGATGACTCCGAAACTGAGATTTTCGCGCTGCCGATGTATCTCGACACGCTCGCGATTTATTTCAACAAAACTCTTTTTCGGAATGTTCTCTCGAAACCGTATCCCGCGCCGGAGCTTACATGGTCGGGGGTGCGTGAGGATGTGATCGCGCTTACCGCGAAAGATTCTGACAATCCCGAAGATTTCATTCTCGCAGGGATCGCTCTCGGTCGTGCAGACAACATTACTCGAGGAGTGGAGCTTTTTTACACGCTTTACCGCCAGCTTGGTGGAAAGAATTTAACTGAAGCTTTAGGAGAGCGTGATCGTGATGATTTCGGCAAAGCCTACCAGCCGCTTGCCGCCGCAGTCGATTTCCTCACCTCGTTTTCACGAGATTATCGAAATCAAGAATATTCGTGGAATTCGAAAATTTCCGCTGAAGCTCCCGAAAAAGAAATCGGCGTTTTTGTACGAGGGAAGGTAGCAATGATCGCAGGCTATTCGTATTATTTCGAGGAAATTAAAGATCTGATTTGGCAGCAGAAAAAATTAGGAAAAAAATCGATTGAAATTTCCGAAGTTGGTATTGCCCCATTTCCGCAAATCCACGATCCTCAAGCTGGTAATCCGAAAGTTGTACTTGCTGATTTTTTCGCGCTTGCAGTCGCAAAATCTTCGAAAAATCCCCTCGAAAGTTGGCAGCTGATTCTCGAACTCACGGGAAATTCCGCGCAAGAAGAATATTTTAAAATCACAAAAAAGCCGACATCGCGGCGGGATTTGATTGAAGAACAGAAAGAAGATTCACTTTTTGGGATTTTTGCAGAGCAGGCGGTATACGCCGACACTCTCGCGATTGTGAATGACAAACTTTTCACGGAAGCCGTGGCAGATATTTTGAATCGTGTTTCCGACAGGGAAATCACTTCAAATGAAGGCTCGAAAGAACTCGAAAAAATTTTTGCTTCAGCGGGGTGAAAACCCCACGCTTAAGCGTAGGGTTTAGCAGTGGGGTAAAATTTTCTCAATGCATTTTTTAAAGAAACTTAAATTCCCGCAGCTTTCGAAAATCAACTTCCTCCACATTTCTCAATTTTTTTTCGGTTCTGCGGTTTTTCTCCTTCCTTTGCGGATTCGCAGTTTGCTGTATTTCGGGGATTCCTATTCTTTCGATTTTTTCAACGAATATCTCGCTTTTTTCGTTCACGCGAGCGAGATTCTTCTTCTTCTTGCTTTCTTTTTTTTAGGGATTGCTCTTCTTTTCAAATTCGTCACGGTGGATGAATTCACCTTTCCTCCGTCAAAAATTCTCATCCCGTTTTTTATTCTCCTCGCCGTTTCTGCTATCGCGGTTCCATTCGCGCGTGATCCGTTGCTTGCACTCCTTCATTTTTGGCGGCTGCTTGAATTTGCACTCGCAGCATTTTTCATCGCCTCCAGAATTTTTGACCGGAACGCGATTCTACGAATTTTTGTGGCTGCCTTATTTTTTCAAACTGCGCTAGCGACCGCGCAATTTTTTGCGCACGGCGAACTTGGCTTCCATTTTTTCGGCGAAAGTTTTTTCACTGCCGAAACTTTCAATGTTGCCAAAACCGTATTGCCAACTGGTGAGGTGTTAGTTCGCGGGATGGGCACGCTCGCGCACGCTAATATTCTCGGTGGGCTGGCAGCGATTGCGCTCCTCCTTCTCGCAATGTATCCCCGCAAGTCCGCGCCCGTTTATTTCGTCTCCGCCGTGATTTTTGCAGGAATGTTTTTCTCATTTTCGAGGGCGGCTTACCTCGCTTTTTTTGTCGGAATTTTTGTGCTGCTCGTTTTCCAATTTCGCCGTCGAATCATTTCTTCACTTGCCGCGTTCTCGATTTTCGGAATCCTTCTCTTCGTGTTCGGTTCTCCGTTTTTCGTCAGACTGCAATCAGATTCCGGTATTCCTTCTCGTCTCGATCAGATTTCTCATACGTTTGAAATTTCAAAGAAAAATCCGTTTAGTGTCGGTCGTGGTGCTTATACTCTCTCACTTGCTGAGAATTTTCCGCATCTTGAAAATTGGCAGTTGCAGCCGGTTCACAATTTTTTTGCGTTGAAATTCGCAGAAGAATCCGCGCTCACCGCGTTCGCATGGCTCGCGGTTTTTGCCTCACTCGCGTGGCAGACTTTCCGCCGAAAAAAATTTACCGCCCTCGCGCTTCTCGTTGCCACTTTTATTCTCGCAAACTTTGACCACTATTTTTCCACAAATTTTTCCGCCGAAGCGGTTCTGTGGATTGTTTTAGGATTTGTTGTTGCAGAAATTGCGGACAAAAAAATGACATTTCGGAATACTGCGCTTCGAAATTTAGGAATTGAAAAGTTAAAATAATTGAGTTAGTCTGACTTCTCATTCATTACGGTGTTCTTTGATTTCTCGATTTGTGGGGAGACGCGCGGATGTGGTAGTCGGTGGGATCTAAATGGATGCCCGCTCACTCACGCTCGCGCGTTCTCTTCGCAGGTTTAAAAGAAGTTAATCTACCGAATTGGCGGTGAAATTAAAATCTTTCAGCTTCGATTTGGTGGATTAACTTTAAATTTTTAGAAAGGAGATGAATTATAAGATACATAATTGGCTCAACGATGGAAGAAACAGTAAGAAAAGTTGGGAGGCAAATGCTAATTGTCCTTATGGTTGAGTTGTTAGCAGTTTCTGTATTAATTTTTGCGAGAGTTGTTTTATATCCCCACGACAAAGGGATAGTATCCGACTATGTCGCGTTAATGTGTGCGGCGGTTAGTTTTATTTTTTCAACGACAGTTCTGATCTATAAATTTTTTGGAAGGAAGGTGAAAAAGATATGGCTAATGCTGGACTGTAGGTATCCCCTCCACGAGGGAGCTCCTTCACGAGGAGGAACAATTATCAGCGGTCTTGCCACTATAGTGGTGAGTGCGGCGTTTCTCGTATTCGCGTTTTTTGACAAGAATCGAGGAATATGCGGCTATATTACATCAGCAGTAGCTGTTTCTGCTATCGCTCTTGTGGCAACAGTCTTTTTAAAACTGGAAAAAAATTAAAAGGAGGCGAAGAAAAAAATGAAAAAAATAAAGGGACTTAGTCCCGAGGATGTTTGGATTAAAATCGCCGAAAATATGGCGAATTCATCAGGGAGAAAATTAGAAGAAGAATATTCTCTCCCTGAAAAAGTTGGAGTCGCAGCAGTGTGGATTTTTGGATTTACAATTTTTTTGGCTGTTTCATATTTTTGCGGACAATAAACCTGCGGAGATCGAGGAAGTCGAAGTGTTTCACCACATTTCGACTTCCTCACCTTTTTTTGCATGTCTGAAAATTTTTTCAGTTAGAATTAAAGTAATTTTTTCGTAAAAAATTAACTTTCCAAAAATGCTCGGTATTCTTTCATTTCTATTGCTGTGTGAGCTTGGCTTTTCAAAAAACCAAAAAGCAGAAGGCTCATTAGCTAGCAAAGGTCGAAGATTTTCTTCGGATTGTTCGTTATCAACTATCGCTTTGACCATTGTGGCGCTCGTCGTGCGCGCTTCAAGCCCGGCTTCTTTCGCTCCTTTTTTCGCGAATCGCGGGTGATAAATCCAGCTTTTTTCAACGCGCTTTTTCGAGTTTCATCCTCCTTCACGAGCGCACGGGAAATTCCGTGGCGGCAGGCTTCCGCTCCGGCCGAGATTCCACCTCCGATGAGTTTGATTTCTACATCGTAATTTTTTTCACTCGTATCTGCGACCTTGAATGGCGCGAGAAAAGAAGAAATATCTTTTCCAACTGTGAAATATTCCTTAAATTTTCGTTCGTTCACGAAAATTTCACCCTTTCCTTTCGGAAAAATCTTCACGCGTGCGATTGCCGTCTTGCGTTTTCCAAGCGCATAAATATACGGCTTAGTGCTCACGGGCTTATTTTCGGTTTTGGCTTTCGTTGGATTCAAGCTCAAGGAATTTAAAAAGTAAATTTGAAATTTTAAATCTTCAATTCAATAGGTTGCTGTGCTTCGTGAGGATGTTGATCACCTGTAAAAATTTTCAGCCGCTGCATTCTTCCGTTACGCAGTCGGTTCTTCGGCAACATTCCGCCGATTGCGAGTTCGAGAATCTTTGTCGGTTTTTTCTCCAGCATTTCTTTCGCGCTCACTTCTTTCAAATGTCCGCGGTAGCCGGAATGCGTACGGTAAAGTTTGTCTGTAAGCTTCTTGCCAGTAAAGCGGATTTTTTTTGCATTTACGATAATCACACCGTCACCGAGATCGAGATGCGGCGTGAAGTCGGCGCGATGTTTCCCAGTCAATCTGCGTGCAGCTTCGGTGGCCACTTTGCCTGGAGTTTTTCCATTCGCGTCAATCACGAACCACTTCGCGTTTTGAGGAATTTCGGAGGTTTTTGGAAGAGTAGTTTTCATTTTTAAATCAATTCAATTTGGACTTTCGGCGTGGCATCGCCTTTTCGAATACCGATTGGTGTGATGCGGGTGAAGCCGGATTTACGCTCTGCATATTTCGGCTTTAAATCCACGAGGGCTTTTTTCTGAGCTTTTTCATCAAGTAAAAAAGATTTCAAATATCGAATTGCTTCGCGATTATCCGCTTTTTTTTTCAGATTCACGATCAGTCTCTCGAAAACCGGTTGCAATGCGCTTGCTTTTGCGGCGGAGGTTTGGATTTTACTATGGAGAATTAAACTCGTCGCAAGATTTCGCAGCAGTAGCTGGCGGTGATCCGCTTGTCTTCCAAGTTTCGAGATTTTTTTGACACGATGTCGCATGTTAGCTTGTTGGTTTCCTAGTCGATAATTTTAAATTATTTAGAATAAAGTTTAAAAAAAGCTGGGAATCTAAAACCTGAAATCAATAATTTTATTATTCACCTTCGCCTTTGAGTTTTAATCCTTTTGTTGCGAGCTTCTCATTCACTTCATCGAATGCTTTTGAGCCGAAGCCGCGGAGCTCTTCAATCTTATTTGGACCACATTTCATCAGTTGCTCTACGCTGCCAATGCCTCCGTTGATGAGAGCATTCAGCGTGCGCGGGGTGAATTGCAAGGTCTCTATTGGGGTGTACTTTTCCGCGCTTGGTTTACTTTCAGCATCATCATCACCTGCCGGAATGGTGGTCCCGGCTGTTTTTTCCTCCTCCGCCATCTTTTCTGGATCGGTAGCGAATTCTTCTTCTACGGCTTCTTCTTTCGCGTTGAAGAGGTCGAAGTAGGATTTCAAAATATTGCTCGCGAACTTTACCGCATCTTCGGGACTCATCGAACCGTTTGTTTTCACTTCTAGCTCCAATTTGTCCAAGTCGGTCATTCCTCCTACGCGTGTAGCGGTTACATCATATCTCACTCTTTCTACAGGGCTAAACATCGCATCGAGATAGATCAAGCCAACTTCTTTATTCTTCTTTTGTCGCTCAGCGGCGGGGAGGTAACCCACCCCTTTTTCTACCACAATCTCCATTTTGAGCTCGTTTTTTTTATCGAGGGTGGTAATTACGAGATCGGGATTCAAAATTTCTACATCCGCATCTTTTGAAATATCTTTCGCTCTCACCTCACCGGAACGGTTCTTCACTTCAAGTTTGAGGATGACAGGCTTCTTTGAATGTTTTTTGATGTTCAGTTGTTTCAAATTTAGCAGTGAATTTAGCAGGGAATCTTTCACTCCTGAAAGTGTGGAATATTCATGAGTGGCTCCCTTCACTTTCACCGCTGCCACCGCTGCTCCTGGTAACGAACTCAAAAGTACTCGACGAAACGCGTTACCGAGAGTCATTCCATAACCATTCGGCAGTGGAGCCACTGTAAAAAGTGTGTGGTCATCTCCTACCTTTTTGGCGGAGATTTTCGGAAGACCGATTTCTTTTTGGATGATATGCATGGAGGAAAAGTTAAAAGTAAAAAGTTAAAAGTAAAAAGTTTATTTTTATCTCGAATAAAACTCCACGATGGTTTGCGTATCGATTTGCTCGCATTCCATAAACTCCGGAATTCCGATAACTTCTGCTGTTAATTTCGCGAGATCGACTTTCAACCATTTTGGGGATATATCTTTTTGCTTCGCAATCCCAGCGAAAATCGGAGAATCGATTTTCTTTACTTCGATTTTATCTCCCGTTTTTACTTGAATGCTCGCAGTATTTGCGCGTTTTCCATTTACGCGGAAAAATCCGTGACCCACGAGTTGTCTTGCTTGATTTCGCGATTTCGCGAATCCTGCGCGGTAAATCGCGTTATCGAGGCGGGTTTCGAGCAGTCGGATGAAATTTTCTCCGGTATTACCTGTTCGGCGATTTGCTTCGTCGTAGTATTTTTTGAATTGTTTTTCCGTGAGATTGAAGGCGCGTTTGCCGGCTTGCTTCGCACGAAGCTGTGAATGGTACTCCGTTTTTTTACCGAAAGCATTTTTGCCATATTTTCCAGGCACATCCGGCTTTCGTAAAAATGCGCATTTTTGAGTATTGCAGCGCTCGCCTTTCAAAAACAACTTTTTTCCTTCGCGGCGGCAGAGTCGACATTTTGGTCCGTTGTAGAGCAATTAATTAATTGATTTAAATTTTTTAGAAAATCTTGAAAATAAAGATTGAAAATTATTAAACTCTTCTTGGTCTTTTTTTCCGACAGCCACCGTGGGCAGTGGTAGTGCAATCGGTGATGGAATCCACATTAATTCCCCCTGCAGAAAGTCCTCTCACTGCTTGTTCTCTGCCCGGTCCAATGCCTTTTACGAAAACATCCACTATTTCCATTCCGAATTCTTTCGCTTTTTCCGCTGCATTTTTCGCTGCAATTTGGGCTGCATACGGAGTTGATTTCCTGGTTCCCTTGAATCCGCTCGCACCGCTTGTTGCCCAGCAGAGGGTAGCATGATTGTCGTCGGTGATTGTCACAATCGTGTTATTGAATCCGGCTTTGATGTGAGCAAATCCGTGCGGTACTATTCTACGAATTTTTCTTTTTTTACCTTTCGCTTTTTTAGCGACTTTGGATGTAGGTTTCGCTTGTCCTGAATCTGTCGAATCTGTCGAACTAGCGACCTTTTCTTCGGAATTTTTTCTTTCTTCAGTCACTGTGGTTATTGGGTTAAATTAATTATTTCTTTTCTACCTTTTTGCGACCGGATCCGATTGACATTTTTCTGCCACGTTTTGTCCGCGAATTATTTTTCGTACGCTGCCCGCGAACAGGCAATCTTTTTTTGTGGCGGGTACCGCGATAAGAGCCGATGTCTTGAAGCAGCTTGATATTTTGATTCACAATTCTTCGTAAATCTCCTTCTGTTGGCTGTTTGGCAACTTCTGCGCGGAGAGCTTCCTCTTCTTTTTCGACTAAATCTTTTACTTTTTTATTCAAATCCACTTTTGCATTTATGCAAATTTTCTTTGCTAGGGATTTCCCCACACCCGTAATCGCGAGAAGCGCAGCTTCAATTCTTTTTTCATTCGAAAGGTTTATTCCAGCGATTCGAGCCATTCTAAGTCTTAGATTTTAGGAGATAAAATTCAAAAATTTTTTATGAAAAGAATTAATCGTAAATTGAAAATAAACTTAGCCTTGCCGTTGTTTGTGACGCTTCGTTTCGCAGATTACACGCACCACCCCCTTTCGGCGGATGACTTTGCATTTTGCGCAGCGAGGCTTTACAGAAGGTTTAACTTTCAATGTTTTTAATTAATTTTTTCTGACTGTGTTTCGCGTAGGGCGGTTTCTTTATTTCGGAAACGGAAGGTAAGTCTCCCGCGATTTAAATCGTAGGGGTTAAGTTCGACTTTCACATAGTCTCCGAGGATAATTTTGATATGATGCATTCGCATTTTCCCGGAAATACGCGCTTTCAATCGATGTCCACTATAAATCTTATCGAGTAGCTCAATCAAGAATTCAGTATTCGGGAGAGTCTCCATCACGCGCCCGAGCGCGGAAATCACTTCCTTGTCGGATTTTGGTGCACTTTTCCTTTTATTATGCACCACTTGTTTTTGGAGTTTAAAGTGACGAGCCATAAAGATTTAAAGCCGAAAGATTATACGGATAGAAAAGGGGAAAAGCAAATCTCAGAAGAGTTTTTTGGTAAAAAAGGAAAAATTGTCTTGCAAGAAAATAAAAATATTGTTGAGTAAAATTACTTTTACTTACAAGTCCCGAGTTTGCTAAACTTCGCAGAATGAAAAAATCTTCTCTTCAAATCTTGATTCTTGCTGGCGGAGTCGGTACGCGGTTGTGGCCGATGAGCCGAAAAAAGCTGCCGAAACAATTTCAGCCGCTCATTGGGCGGCGAACTCTTTTTCAACTCGCGGTTTCCCGTGCGCGAAAAATTACGGAATCAAAAAATATTTTTGTAGCGACGAACAAACAATTTTCTAAAATTGTGAAAAAACAGGCTCCCGCGTTGCCTGTAAAAAATATTATTTCAGAACCGGCTTTTCGCGATACTGCCACTTGTCTCGGATTCGCCGCCACGATTCTCGAGCAACGGAATCCTGGTGGCGTGTTCGCAGTAGTGTACGCTGATCACCTTATTCGTGAAGAGGAGGAATTCATCCGTAAAATTCATGCGGCGGCAGAAGTTGCCAGTTCTGGAAAATTAGCGATAATCGAGGTCGAATCACAATTTCCAGCCACGCAATTAGGATGGGCGGAAGTAGCGCGCGAATTAAAAAAATCGAGGGGTGAGCAAGTTTTTGAGTTGAAAAAATTCATCGAAAAACCGGATCTCACACACGCGAAAAAGTTTCATCGTTCAAAAAAGTTTTTTTGGAATACCGGTTTGTATGTTTGGCGAAGTGATGTTTTGTTGTCGAAATTCCGCGAGCATCTTCCGCGAACTTTCGCACGGCTGATGAAGATTTCGAAAAATTTAAACTCGCCAAAAATTATCAAAAAAGAGTACTCCGCGTGCGAGAAGATTTCCATTGATTTCGGAGTGATGGAAAAAGTTCCGTCGCATGAGGTTGTCATCTTGCCTGCGAAACTCGGCTGGAGTGATGTCGGGACATGGGAAAGTTTGAAAAACGAACTCTCGGATTCCGCTAAAAACTTAATCGAAAATGATTTTCTTGCGATCGATTCAGTTGGGAATTTCGTGAAACTCGATTCCAAAAAATTCGTTGCACTTGTTGGTGTCAAAAATTTAGTTGTTGTTGAGACGGCGGACGTGATTTTGATTTGCGAAAAATCGAAAAGCGGCGAAGTCAAAAAAGTTGTGCAACAGCTTGAAAAGCGGGGGAAGTTTCTCTAAACTCCGCGCACTTTTAATTATCAATCTACAATGTGCAACATGCAATGTACTTAAGTGATTAACCATTGCAAATTAAACATTGTGCACTTAATCATTGATTAAAATGGGTTCAAAATCAAAGTTTCACGGTTTGACGGGGATTTCTCGCCGTCGGATTAAATCGAATGTTGCGAAGCGTACACGCAAAACGAAATTAAATGTGCGAAAAAAACCGGCTCTCGCGGAAGTTTCCGATGTCTTGAAATCAACTCCTGAAGTTTCATAATTTGAATTCGTGACAAAAATTTTCAAACTCACCGTTCTTTCAGCCGAACGCGAACTTTACTCTGGCGAGACGGAGGCTCTCACGATTTCTACCGAAATGGGAGAGATTACCGTGATGGCTGATCATCGTTCGCTCGTGGCGAATTTGGAACCGGGAGAACTGAAGAT
>JAGLJE010000039.1 GCA_023142645.1 Candidatus Altimarinota bacterium
CTATGAACCTTTATGTGAACCATTACATATCCTTGCAATTTCCCCCAATATCTGTTAGAATGAACAGAAGCTAAAACTAAGAACTAACAGCTAATGTCCAAAAATATCTAAGTGGAACAAAAATCTTCACTCCGTAAAAAAAACACCACTCAATGAATGAAATAAATTTAGCTCCCGATTTTATCGACCGCACAATCGAAGCGTTCGCCCGCTTAGCAAGGATATTTGACGCAGAGCATCTTCCGTTCATCGGAATGGCAGTTGTTCCTGTCTTAATTTGGCTTTATATTTTTTTTCGGCACAAACGAGAGAACAAACTTCTCACCCTTGCAATTTTTATAGCAGGAATGTTTGCGGTGATTCCGATTTTTATTTTTCAACACGAAATCGCGCGTATCGAAGGAATGTCGGGGAATCTCTTTACGAATGTGATCCTTACCATCGCGCTTACCGGACTGTGGGTAGGATTTTACGAAGAAACTGCTAAATATTGGATTGTGAAATCAACCGGTCGCCACTTTTTCCGCAACATCGATGATGCAATTATTTTTTCGATCGTGGTGGCTCTCGGATTTGCTTTTATCGAAAATGTTTTATATTTTCGCTCAATTTGGAATAACCCCACAATCGATGAATCGATACGGTGGTTTTACGTAACTTTCCGCTCACTCGGTTCAATGCTCCTTCATATTTTCGCGAGTGGAATTCTCGGCTATTATTATGGAATTGCTTACTTCGCGAAGCCAGTACTTAAAGACAAACTTGCGGAAGGTGAACACTTCATTCTTACGAGGTGGATTCATCGAATTTTGCACCTCAAAAGCGAGACTGTTTTTCGCGAGGAAAAAATTTTAGAAGGTTTGTTGATCGCCGCCTCTCTCCACGCTGTTTTTGATTTTTTGATGGGGATGAGTCAACACTACACTGATATCAATTCTGCAAATGCTGCGAAATTTTGGCTACTCGCAGCGGTACCTTTCCTCGTAGGAGGATTTTTCTTGCTTACATACCTACTCGACAAAAAAGAGAACCATAAAAATTATGGTGAAACCTGTAAAAATCCGGAGTGCGATATTCTCGAAAAAAGCAGTTCAATGAAAAATCCCACGGAAACTCGGATTTAGTAATCTATCAAATTTTGTTAGAATCTCGTAGCTTTAATTTTTTGTGATGCCGAAAAAGAAAACAGCCACTCCCCGACTGAAAAAAGGTCTCTCGCAAATGCTGAAAGGCGGAGTAATCATGGATGTAGTGAATGCCGAGCAAGCACGCATCGCAGAAAAAGCGGGATCTGTAAGCGTGATGGCTCTCGAACGCGTGCCGAGCGATATTCGAAAAGATGGCGGCGTAGCACGAATGTCTGATCCGAAGATGATTCGTGAAATTCAGAAAGCGGTTTCGATTCCGGTAATGGCGAAAGTAAGAATCGGGCATTTCGTAGAAGCACAGATTCTCGAAGCACTCGAAGTTGATTACATCGACGAATCGGAAGTTCTCACCCCCGCGGATGAGAAGTTTCACGTGGATAAATCGAAGTTTAAAATTCCGTTCGTGTGCGGCGCGACATATCTCGGAGAAGCATTGCGGAGAATCGCAGAGGGCGCAGCAATGATTCGAACGAAAGGCGAGGCTGGCACGGGAAATGTGGTCGAGGCGGTGAAACACATTCGAACAATCAACGAAGAGATTGCATCTTTGCGAAAAATGCGCGAAGCGGGCTTAAAAAAATACGCGGCAACAGAACACGTACCACTTGATCTCGTGAAAAAAGTACGGAAACTCGGTCGATTACCGGTCGTGAATTTCGCGGCGGGCGGAATAGCGACTCCCGCAGACGCAGCGCTGCTGATGCAACTCGGCTGCGACGGCGTGTTTGTCGGTAGCGGAATTTTCAAATCGAAGCATCCGGAAAAAATGGCGCGAGCAATCGTCGAAGCGACTATGAATTTCCGTGATGCAAAAATTCTCGCGAAAGTTTCGGAAGGACTCGGTGAAGCTATGCGAGGATTGGAAATCGCCACACTCGAAACAAAATTGGCGGGAAGAGGATGGTGAAAAAGTTGGTAGTGGATAGTGAGTAGATAGTAGATTTAAATTTCTACCACTACCTACTGCTAACTACCTACTACTAACTAAATATGAATCTGATTATCACGCTAATTGTCGTACTTTTGATTTCCCATTGTTTCGTTTTTTTAGTTGAAAAACTGAAGCTGGCGAAAGTCATCGGACTGCTGCTCGCAGGACTGCTGCTCGGTTATCCCCCCGTGAGAGCTGCAATCATCGAACCACAGTCGGAAATAATTTTTGATTTGGGAAATATCGCTTTACTTGCTCTAATGTTCGTAGCCGGACTAGAAAGTTCTTGGCGGGAAATTTGCAAAGAAGAAAAAGAAACCCTGATAATCGCTATATTCGCGATGATAATTCCGTTTTTGTGCGGTTTTGCAGTCCTTCAAATGCTTGGGTTTTCGCTCGTGGCTTCGCTAATGGGAGGTGTGTGTATGAGCATCACGGCTGAGGCGACAAAGGTCGAAGTGCTTTTAGAATTTAAAAAGCTAAAAACTAAAGTTGGTGCGACGATGATGACGGCGGGAATTATCGATGATTTGCTGGGCTTAGCTTTTTTCGTGGTAATTACTTATTTCCTCGGAGGAGCACGATTTATAGAAAACTTCCTCGTAATTGCCGCGGTTGCTGCATTTTTTGCTGGAATCATCTTGCAAAAAGTCATAGGTCGAAAACATCCGTGGCTTAAAAGTTTCGAGCGAGCTTTGAATTATTTTTTAATTCCTTTTTTCTTCGTCGCGATCGGATTACATTTCGACTTCGGTGCCATTCTGTTAAATCCGTTTATTTTGACTGCCGTAATCGCGACTGCCCTGATCGGCAAATTCGTAGGAATATTCCTCACAAAACCGTTTTTGAGTTTCAGCTGGAAACAGCTTTATTTGATCGGCTGGGCAATGAATAGCCGCGGCGCGATCGAAATGGCTTTCGCTTTGATAGCACTCAACACGAAACTAGTTTCAACTGAGCTGTATTCCGCGCTTATCGTAATGGCTTTATTCACCACTCTTTTGTTTCCGGTAATGTTCGTCAGAATTTTGAAAAAGAATCCTAAAATTATGAATTGATGGGTGGTAAAAAAATCGGCATTCTCGCAATTCACGGCGATGTCGCGGAACACGCGGCGGTTTTGCGAAAGCTGAAAATTGAGCCGATTGAAATTCGCGCGGCGGAAGATTTTGAAAAAATCGAGGGACTAATAATTCCCGGTGGCGAGTCCACCACTATTTACGATTTGGCGAAAACTTATGGATTAATCTCTCCACTTCGTAAATTCATCACCACTCCCCGAAAAAATCTACCAACTACCTGTAGTGAGTCCTGTCGAACTGCCAACCACCAATTGCCAACTATTTTCGGGACATGTGCGGGTTTGATTTTGCTCGTGAAATTTGGACTGTTGAATGTCGAAATCGAACGAAACGCGTACGGTCGGCAACTGGATTCTTTCGAAGTAAATTTAAATGTTCCAATTCTCGGAAGCCGGAAGTTTCCGGGAGTTTTCATCCGCGCGCCAAAAATTTTGCGAGTCGGAAAAGGTGTGGAAACTTTGGCAGAATTTGAAGGCACGCCGATCTTCATCCGGCAGCGGAATATTTTTGCGGCGAGTTTTCATCCGGAACTTGTAAATGATATTCGCATCCATAAATTTATTTTTGGGTTAAAATCCCCGCGATGAAGATTGAAAAACTTCAAAAAATCGCCAACCAGCTTCGAGTCAGTACGCTCGAAATGATTTGCGGAGCGAAGTCAGGACATCCCGGCGGATCGCTTTCATGTCTAGACATCTTGACAGCAATTTATTTCGGCGGAATTTTGAAACATAATCCGAAGCAACCGAAAGATCCTAAGCGCGATTTTTTCGTGCTTTCGAAAGGTCATGCAAGCGCAGCTTTTTACGCGGTACTTGCCGAACGCGGATTTTTTCCGAAAAAAGAACTCGCGAAGTTTCGTCGAGTTAATTCAAATTTGCAGGGACATCCCACTCCCCGCACATCTGGCGTTGAGGTGGCAACTGGAAGTCTCGGACAGGGCTTGAGTTTTTCGGTCGGACTCGCGCTAGCGAAACCAAAAAATCATGTTTTCACGCTACTCGGCGATGGCGAAATTCAGGAGGGACAGGTGTGGGAAGCGGCAATGGCGGCTCCGCATTTCAAACTTTCGAATCTCACCGCAATTGTCGATCGCAATCGTTTGCAAATC
>JAGLJE010000004.1 GCA_023142645.1 Candidatus Altimarinota bacterium
ATAATCTTCCGCTTTTGCCGGACGCAGAATCGCCGGCACCATTTTTTCGCCGAGTTCAATTTCAAGATCTTTCGAGCCGACCGAAGAGAGAGCTTCGAGAAGATAATTCGCATTCAGCGCGACTGCATTTTCCGCGCCTGCAATCGTCGCCGAAACCTCCGCCTGTTCTTCACCGATTTGCGTCGCATCCGAGAGAATTTTTAATTTTTTATCAGCGGAAACTTCGAGCTTTACCGAATGGGAATCTTTCGTAAAAAGATTCACGCGCTTCACTGCCATCACCAACTCCTCTGTTTTAACGGAGATCGTAGTGATGTGTTTTTTGGGGATAATTTGCTCATAGTCAGGATAGCTTCCCTCAATTAGCCGCGATGCCAATTCAACATTTTTATAAAGAAAGAGAACTTGATTCGACGAAATGTCGAGCGTGACTGCCTCCTTCCCTTTTTCAAGTATGCGAGCTAATTCTTGAACTGTCCTCGTCGGAATAATGACGGAAATTTCTTTCTCGGGAGAAGTGGTAGGTTTGAGGATTTTTTCTGAAAGCCTGTACGAATCAGTGGCGGCAAGTCGAACCTCTTTTTTGTTCGCACGGAGATGAACACCTGCAAGAACGGGACGAACCATATCTCGCGCCGCCGCGAACGCGACTTGATTAACTGCCTCTAGAAAATCGGAGGCAGAGAGAGTAAGTGAAACTTCTTTTTTGACTTGTGGAATGAGTGGGAATTCATCTGCAGAGATACCTTTTATTCGCGTTTTTGATTTCGCTGCGGAAATTTGTAAATCTAGTCCTTCCGAGTTTTTGAGCTCAACCTTTCCGCCAGCGAGCAAACTGACATAATTCGTAAAAAGTCGAGCGGGAACCGTGAGGCTGCCCTCGTTTTTAATTTCAGCGCGAATCGAGGTGGTAATCGCAATTTCTAGATTCGTTGCGGCAAATGAAAGCTTTTTATTCTCCGCCTTTAGCAAAATGTTATTCAAAACCGGCAGCGTAGAATTGAGGTTCACCGCCTTCGAAACGGTGGCAAGTGCCGCAAGGAGATCTTTCTGTTCACACGAGAGAAGCATTTTAGGTTCTTAATTAATCGTGTGAATTTTAAATCTTTTACCGTTTCCTGCCAACTTCTTTCTCCAGCCGCTCATCGAATCCACTTCACATTTGAACTAATTTTATTTTTGAGCTTTTTGCGAAGGCGAGTAAAATACTTCCATGATTAAAAATTTATTTGCAGTCGCTTTCGTTTCAACCATCCTCTTCGGCTGCCAAACTGTCGGCGTAGTAATTGAAGATGCCAAGGAATTACAGACAAGTGTAACCGAAAAAATTGCGGAGATGCGGAGCGGAATTGACCATGTGGTGACAGAAGCAAAAGACGCATACGACGCCCTTCTCGAAAAGAAGAGTCAGCTTGAAAAAATGGTGACGGAAATCAACGAAGCGGTAAATTCAATCAATAAGTTGCTCGGAAAAGAGCAGAGTCCCGCCGAGATTGAAGATTTGCAGACAACGATTACTGAACTGAAAAATGCTCTCGACGCGGCAGAGAAAGCGATTGGGGAGGTAGAAAAAACGGAAGCGAGTTTAGAAGAATTAGAAGCAGAAGAAGACTTGGAAACCGCCGAAACTGAGAGCAGTGAAGTTTCGACGGAAGGGGAAGTTGCTGAATCAACGGAGGACGAGACCGCAACCTCTGCGAACGAGGCAACCGTCGAATAATTTATGTCTTATATTTTAAATTATAAATGAAGCTTGCAGGCAGTTTTGTCGCTCTCATTACCCCGTTTGATTCGAAAAATGAAATCGACGAGGCAAAATTGCGAGAGCTCGTGAGTTGGCAGATTGAGTCGGGAACCGATGGAATCGTGGCGGTCGGAACGACAGGCGAGTCGGCGACACTTTCGAAAACAGAGCATCGTCAAGTCTTGGAAATCGTGATCGACGAGACGAAAAAACAGGTGCCGATAATTGCTGGTACCGGCTCGAATGCTACACGCGAGGCGGTGGCACTCACGGAATTCGCAAAAGAAAAAGGCGCGGACTTCGGACTTTCGATCTCACCGTATTACAACAAACCCACGCAAGACGGCATTATCGTGCATTATTCGAAAATTGCGGAAGTTGAGCTACCAACGATTTTGTACAATGTCCCCAGTCGAACGGGTCGGAATGTCGAGCCGGAAACGACACTCGCACTGGCGGGAAATCCAAATCTCGTAGGAATCAAAGAAGCAAGTGGTGATCTCGAACAGATTCGGAAAATTTGCGAAGCGAAACCGAAAGATTTCGCAGTAATTTCAGGAGAAGACGCGCAGACTTTGGAGATTATCAAACTCGGCGGAAGCGGTGCCATCGGGGTAGTGCAAAATGAGATTCCGAAAGAAATAAAAACGATGATCGATTTCTCGCTCGCGGGAGATTTCGAAAAAGCGAGGGAAATTAACGAAAAATTCGCAAAACTGATGGATTTAAATTTCGCAGATAATAATCCAATTGATGCAAAGTGGGTGCTCGCGGAAATGGGAAAGATCGAATACGCTGTCCGATTGCCACTAACTGAACCGAGCGAGGAGAACAAAAAACGAATTCGCGCCGAACTGAAGAAATTAGGGCTGGCTTAATCGCTTCCGGAAAGTGAGGAACGTTGGTCTTCGATTCTCCGAAACGGTAAACTCGTCCGGCTCTTTATTTTTAGTTTTTAATTTTTTTGAAATGTTTTCTCTCCACAAATTTTTTCTCGGATTTTTAATTTTCCTCCTATTCGCAGAAAATCCGGCTTTCGCTTTTTTCAACGATTTGAAAAATGGGGAACTCACACCAGAGGTGATTGAGTTTTTGCGGGAGCAGGAAATCGGAGAAGCGAGCGAGAATTTTTATCCCCGCCGACCAATCACGCTCGTAGAATTTCTCGCGATGGGGTTTTCGGCAGCGGGGGTTTTCGATTTACCGAGAAATGTTGCGAGCCGTTTCAGTGATGTTGCGGGGGAAGATTGGTTTGCTCCATTTGTGGTGAAAGCGGAGCAGTTCGGATTTCTCGAAGATTTTCGCGGAATGAAGCTATTGCCAAACCGCCCATTGAATCGCGGAGAGGCAGTAAAGCTCGGACTGGAAATTTTCGGAGTCGGCGTACCAATTACGCTACCGGAAGAGGAGTTCGGTTTTCAGGATGTACGGAAATCTCATCGTCTCGCGCGCTACATTTTCCGCGCGCTGAAAGCAGGAGTGATCAATCCGATTTCGGACGAGAATTTCGGAATGACGAAGCGAATGAATCGGAAGGAGGCAGCGCAGTTTTTTTATAATCTCGCAAACTTCGAAGAGGGCGGCGGCGTCACGATTATCATGCAAAATGGTACAACCTCGAATGTGCCCGGCTGGTTACTTTTTGAAACAATATGGCAGGAAACAGTGGAAAAATTCCTTTTCGACAAAAAACTAAGCGAGCGAAAAATGCTTCACGAAGCCTTGAAAGGAATGGTGGAGTCGCTCGACGATCCGCATTCAGAATTTTACACGCCCGAACAAACACGACTACAGACGGGAAATCTTTCGGGAGAGATTGAAGGAATCGGAGTCTATATCGAAAAAGACAAAGAAGATCGGGGAATACTTGTGGTTGCACCGATTTTTAATTCACCGGCGGACCGCGCCGGTCTGCGGGCAGGAGATATAATAATTTCGGTGAACGGCGAGTCGCTCGCCGGACTGCCTCTCGTGGAGGCAACGAATCTCACGCGGGGAGAGGCAGGCTCGACAGGAGTTTACGGAATTTTGCGGGACAAAAAGGAGTTCGAGGTGAAAATCATCCGCGAGAAAATCAAAATCGATTCAATCTCGGTGGAATTTCGGAATCGGATTGCCATCGTTGATATCAACCAATTCACTTCAAGCTTGCCGAAAGATTTTGCAAAAATCGCGGAACAAATTCTGCAACGACGACCAAGGGGAATTATTCTCGATTTGCGAAACAACGGCGGCGGACTCGTAAATTCTGCAGTAAAGCTGCTTGGCTACTTTTTGCCGGAAGGAGCAATTGTGGCTTCACAAAGATTCCGACCAGGACTTGAAGGCTACAACATTGATTACCGAACTTCTCGCAAGCCAACTCTCCACGGCTTTCAAACCTTAGTTTTGGTGAATCAGGGTACCGCTTCTGCGAGCGAACTCGTAGCCGCCGCACTACAAGATCACGACGCGGCATCAGTCGTCGGTGAACAGACTTTTGGAAAAGGGACGGTACAGGAAATCAGTTTTTTCGAAGATGGCACGGCACTGAAATTAACCGTTGCTCACTGGCTCTCACCGCGGAAGCAACCAATCGAAGGCAACGGCGTCACGCCAAATTTTAAGGCAGTGGACAATCCAGAAACTCCGATGGATGAAGCACTTGACCGAGTATTGGAGATGTTTTGAAAAATAATCCACGTACAAAACTTCTGGCAGGTGTTAAAAAAATGGTTGCTGGTTTCATCCAAAAATGAGATTAGAGATGAGTTTAAGTTGAGTTTGTTTAGAGGCACCTTTATGAACAGAAAGCTTACTTTTGAGATGAGAAAAGTATCCGTCTAACGAGTTAGTTGTATTAGGGATCAGAAAGTCGTTGTGGTGTTTTTCGTAAGTAAAAAGTAAAGGTAGATTTCTCCGCAGAGAAAAGAATGCCTGTCTTAATCTTTGGTGTGTAAAAACCTTTTTGCCAGAAAAAAGATCTTCTGTTTTTTCACTCAGAAAGTTTTTCCACTTCATATGCCACTGATTCACCCAATACTCAAAGCTAACTTGATCTGTTTCTTTGAGCCTAAACATAATCTCCCTAAGCTCTATTCCGGCTTTTAGTTTGGGCTTCTTAGATATGTATCTAGTAATAGTTTGGAATTGATGAAACTGACATAGCTGAAATGGAATATCGGTGAAAAGCTTACTAATACCAGGCTTTCCGTCTGCTACGATAGTTTGGATTATCCATCCATCATCTATCAGTTCTTGTATGCCTTTTCTGTAGAGCTCATTACTTTCATGAGCGACTTCATACCAAAGCAAGTTCTTCTTTAGCCCAGCTGATCGAAAAACCATTAATCCAAACTGTCTAAAGTAGGTAGTATCAATTATTAATACTGTTGCTTGTGGCGTAACGGATAAGTTTTTATTAAAAGAAACCCCCGAATCTTTAAGGAATTGATTAATCCAGATACGGCTTTTTCCAATATCATCTGCTATTTGTTCTTGGGTTTGCTTCTTTTTTGCATACTGCTCCCAGATTTTTTGTTTTGGGTACTTTCTTTTTGATGAGAAGCTCTTCTCACAAACTGAACAAAAATAACGCTGTATGTTGTCTCGCTTACCGTTCTTTTTTACAGCTTTAGAACTGCAAAAAACACATTTTTTTATTAGCCATTGTAAAAAAGTTAAATGATTTGGCTTATCTTAGGTAAGAAGTTATGTTTTTAGCAACCATTTTTTTAACACCTGCCAAACTTCTCCTAACGCCTAAAAGAAGCTAATTTACTTTCGTCAAAAACTCTTTCAAATTCTCCACCTCGTTCCCACGGAAAATTTCTTTTTTGTCCTCATTAAAAATCAAAATCGTCGGTGCAGACTCGACACCGAATTTCTGGATCTGCTCCGTAAAATCGGGTGAGTTGTTGTCGAGAATCTCACCTTCGAATTTCAAATTCTCCGTCACAAAACTTTTCATCGCGGGACACTTCGGACATGTGACAGTGGTGAAGAGAACATATTTCACGAGAATTTTTTAGTAAATTCTGAATTCACGCTTTTCGTCTCGTTGAAGTGACGACGGGAGAAGTGCTCCGACTTTTTACCGACATTGAAATTCGCAACCGGTCGGTGGTAACCCATCACGCGCGTCCACACTTCACAACGCGTGCGTTTCGCAGTAATCGTTTCGTCGGAAGTTTGAGCAATGGGGAGAGGTTGAGTTGGCATTTTGTTGAGGTTAAAAGTTTTGAATTTTAGAATTTGGAAATTATTTGAAAATTGGTTTTTAGAGTTTGGAATTTTTGAACCAATCTTTTACCGTCACCAACTATCCTTTATTGGCAACTTGATGTTTCGCAATTTCTGAGACATAAGGAGCGCGCATTTTTTCATCGCGGTCCATTCCCTCATAGCCAATCTCCTCATCGCAGAGCGGACAAAAATCGTGCTCGCCCGCAAGGTAACCGTGTTTCGGACAAATGGAAAAAGTGGGAGTAATAGTGATGTACGGCAAACGAAAGTTCGTGAGCGCCTTTCGCACGAGATTTTTACACGCCTGTGAATCAGAAATCCGTTCGCCCATATAAAGGTGCAGCACCGTTCCGCCGGTGTACATTTTTTGAAGGTCGTCTTGATGCGCAAGCGCCTCGAAAGCGTCATCGGTATATTCCACCGGCAGCTGCGAGGAGTTGGTATAATACGACGCTTCCGCCGTACCAGCCTGAATGATGTCGGAATAGCGTTTACGATCCTCTTTCGCAAAACGATACGTCGTACCCTCCGCTGGCGTGGCTTCGAGATTGTAGAGATTGCCGGTTTCGTTTTGAAATTCAGCTAATTTCGTCCGCATGAATTCGAGAATCTCAAGCGCAAGCTGCCGCCCTTCTTTCGGGGCAATATCGAATTTGT
>JAGLJE010000040.1 GCA_023142645.1 Candidatus Altimarinota bacterium
ATGGTGCGGCAGTGGCAGGAGCTTTTTTACGGTAAAAATTATTCGCACACCCCACTTTTCAATCCCGATTTCGTGAAAGTGGCGGAAGCTTGCGGGCTGAAAGCTTTCCGCGTTTCGAAACCCTCTGAAGCTATTCGCATTACTCAAAAAGCGGAAAAGATTCGTGGACCGGTTCTCGTGGAATATTTAATCGAGCCGGAGGAAAATGTTTTTCCAATGGTGGCGCCAGGGGAGGCTTTGAAAAATACGAGAATAAAATAAAAATTATCTTATTCCAAAAGTTTCGCTAACTCTTCCTCCCTCCCTTCAAAGGGTCCAATTGCAGCCAGTCTTAAATTCTCAGGAATGAAGATTTCTTGTGCGAGGACTTGAATCTTATTTTTTGAAACTGCATCAATTTTCCCAAAAATCTCTGCGAGTGTGAGTTGTTTCCGGTAAAGCAGGTGCTGCTTGCCGATCAAATGTGCGTATTCTTCCGAATCTTCCAGTCGCAGCGTGAGCTTTCCTTTCAAAAATTCTTTCGCGTGATTTAGTTCCGCCTCACTCACACCTCCGCTGGCAAGTTTTTCGTATTCTTGCCGAATCGCTTCTACCGCGAGTGGCAATCTCTTCAAATCCACTCCTGCGCTTGTCGAGACCACGCCTGCATCAGTATAATCATCAGTTGCCGTGCGAATGTAATAGCAAAGACCTTTCGCCTCCCGCACATTTAGAAACATCCGCGAGCTCATATTTCCTCCTAGAATAATTGAGAGTAGGCGCTGTATGAAATGTTTTTCACTCTCTGCTTCTGCGCCGCGTACTCCGAGTACGAGATGACCTTGCTCGGTTTTTTTATTTTGAATTTTAACTGGATTCGCCGATTCGAATTTCTCGAGCGGTTGCCACTCAAAAGCTTTCTCTCCATTATCGAATTTAAAAAATTTTTTAATTTGTGAAACAACCTCTGTGTGCTCGCATTTTCCCGCGACCGCGATTACAAGATTGCCCGGTTGATAAAGTTCAGTTTTATATTTCACGAAATCTTCGCGCATGAATTTGCGAATATTTTCTTTCGAGCCAATTTGATCGCGCCCCATCGGCTGGTCGCCGAAAAGTAGCCGTTCGAAATCCCAGCCGACTTGATACATCGGTGTGTCTTGATACATATTGTATTCTTCCAAAATCACGCCGCGCTCTTTCTCGATTTCCTCCGCAGGAAATTTCGCACTCACTAGCATATCACTCAAAACATCGTACGCGGCTTCCGCGTGTTTCGCTGCAACTTTCACGAAGTAGCCTGCGTATTCTTTTCCTGTGAATGCGTTGAATTCTCCGCCGATTGAATCAATTGCTTGTGAAACCTCTTTCGTGCTTTTGAATTTCTCTCCGCCCTTGAAAAACATGTGTTCCAAAAAATGTGAGAGTCCGTTTCGCTCTTTCGTTTCATATCGGCTACCCGCACCGGCGAGAACGAGGCAGGTGATTGCTTCCGTTCCGTTGAGCGACTGTGAAACGATTTTTAATCCGGAAGGGAGGGTAGTGAGTTGCATTTTTTGGAATTAAATTTTGGCGAGTTTACCACCCCCGCGAGTAAAAAAAGCGTGAGTGCGGTCGGTGTGTCTTCCAACGGGTGAAGGAAAAGTGCAATCATCGTGATGCCGACGAGTGAGTAAAAAAGTTCGGAATTTTTTCGTCGCAATTCGACAAGGAGGGAGATCAAAAACGCAATGAAAAGCATTCCGCCGAGCCAGCCTGTTTCGAGTGCCACACCGAGGAAAGTATTTTCCGGTGTAATTTCTCCGCCGAATCGCTGTGAAATGCCGCTTGTTTTCCCGAGTCCGATTCCGAGCGGATTCGCGAGAACGAGTTTCGCCGCCGCCGCGCTTTTCTCGAAGTGGGCAGAGGTTGAGGCTTCACGCGTGAGAATTTCTCGGAAATTTAGATTTGAAAATCCGAAAATTCCGACTACCAAAATCCCAATTGCGCCACCGATAAAAAGCTTGCGTTTCAATTTTTCAGGTAAATTTCGCCGGCATTCGTGGGCTGTGAAAATTAAAAGAATTATTGCGCCGCCAAGCCACGCGCTTCTCGAAAAGGTGAAAATTAAAATGAAAATCCCGCCGAAAAAGATTCCCGCTGCGAGCCATCGCCAAAAATTTTTCCATCGAAAAACTCCTGCTGCCACGAGGGGAAGAATTACAATCAAAAATGCGGCGAGCTGGTTCGGTCCTGCAAAAGTCGATTGCAGCCGGATTATTTCCGAATCACCGATGGTATGAAAAATCGGCAGATTGCCACCTGGTAGCCAGCTTGAAATATTTTCTGAGTAGCCGAAGTTTTTCAAAAAATCAGCGGGTAATAAAAATTTCTGAGCGAGCGCAAAAAGAATTACAAGCCCTCCCGCAAGTAAAACAATTTTTTTTAATAGCTCAACTTTTCGTTCGTCAAAATCGAAAAATTTCACCGCAAGGAAAATTCCGAAAAAAAGAATCGCGCTTCGCAAGCCGAGGATTCGCTGCGATAATTCATTGTCACTAAAAACTCCGTAAATAATCGCTAGCAGTACAAAAGTTCCTCCGATCCAAAAACTTTTTTCACGCGGCAATCGACGAGTTTGGAAAAGTTTCGCGAGTGCGAGCAGTCCTAAAATTCCCACCAAAATTTCTTTCCACGCTTGAAAAAAAATTACGAAATCTTTTTGCCAAAAGAATGAGTGAAACCATGTGAAAAGAAAGGCATGAAAAGGAAGGAGCGCGAGAAGAATCGCGCAAATCCACCACGCGGGCTTTTCGAAAAAATTATTCTTGCGCCACATCAAGGAT
>JAGLJE010000041.1 GCA_023142645.1 Candidatus Altimarinota bacterium
AAATCGCGAGGTTTGGCTTTTTCTTGTGGTAATACTACGCTCGCGTTTGCTCGTTCGAAAAATCGCGCGTTCTCGATTTGATCTCCCCGCGATAATTCCGCAGGGAGGGGAATTAGCACACTTGGTTTGCCTGCAGCCGCAATCTCGAAAATCGCATTCGCGCCGCCTCGCGAAACTACGAGATCACTTGCAGCGAGCACATCGAGATATTCCGCATCGAGATATTCGAAAAGTCGGCAGCTTGCAGTTTCAAGTTTGTAGTCCGGTTTCTTGTTTTTGCCACACAACCACACGATATTCACTTTTTTTTCCAGCTCAAAAATGCTTCTTTCCATCAAAAGATTAAAAAAAACCGCGCCACTACTGCCTCCCGCGACGAGCACGATTGGTCGTTCTTTTTCGAATTTCAAAAATTCCCGCCCCCGTTCAGCTGATCCGACGGCTCGTACCGGATTTCCGGTGATTTGGATTTTGTGACCAGGGTGAGTGGTGGGAAAGCTTAAACAGATTTTTTTAGCGAAACGAGCTGTAATTCTCGTGGCGAGACCGAGAGTGAAGTCGGATTCGTGGATAATTAAAGGTATTCGCAATATTCCCGCTGCAATCGCTACCGGCACACTTACATAACCGCCTTTCGAAAAAACCACATCAGGTTTGATTTTCAGCAGTTGGTAGATTGCTTGTGTAATGCCGATTGGCACTTTCACTGCGTCTACCACATTTTGAAAATCGAGATATCGTCGTAGTTTTCCGGTCTGAATTCCATAGAATTTCACTCCCGCCGCTTCTGCGAGTTTTTTTTCCGGTCCTTTTCGCGAACCGATGTAAAAAATCTGTATGTGCCCTGCAAGCTTTCGCAGCTCTTTAATCACAGCGAGATTCGGAATCACATGACCACTGGTTCCGCCGCCGGTAAAAACAATTTTCATGAGAAGGTATTCTACACTGATTGATCCGGTTTTCGTTGTCTCGAATGATTTTTCACTTCGGCGCCACGCATTTTTTTGAGTTCTTCTTGCGAAAGATTTTCACCTTTTCGACCGTGTAATTGATCGTCTTCCCTTTTTCTAAAATCGCTCGTACGTCTTTGCTGTTGGCTGTTTTTTTGGATATCCAAAATTTTGCGAGCGGTAAGCTGTGGTGATTCAACAAAACGTATCACGAGCGGAGCTTCACCGCTGGCGGTTTGAATTTCGAGTCTTCCAACATCGAGTAAAGTTCTCAAAATTCCATGAGTGTGACCGCTCACTTCTTGAATGCGATCGAGATTTGTTTCCGAAATTTGTTGATCAAAAAGGCTGACTTGCGTAATGTCCACGATTCGTTCGTTTGTAGCTACCAGGAGCGTCATTTCACTTTTGATAAATTCAATAAAAGTGAGCAGCCATGCGAATAGAAGATAGAAGATCAAAAGAAGGTTCAAAATCAGCTGGACGAAGAAAGGAAAATTGATCAACGAAAGTAGATACAAAATCCCTCCTGGTGTAGCTATCCCGAGTAAAATGAAATGCGAAAAAATTATAGCTCTTCGTACCCAATGTGTACGAACGCAGAGTTGTACTTCTTCGCCACTTCGCTGTCCCGGAAAGAAATTCGTTTTGTGATGAATCGTCGTGTGGAGTCTTGAGAGTTTTTTGTAGCGGCGCGTGATTGAGTTTTTGCTGGCAAACATCGGGTTAATTTTAATCAATCACCTTCCCATTTGCATCTCCCCTGTTTGCATCTCACCCCCATTTCTGCTAAAATGCGAAGAACCTAAAACTAAAAACCAACCAAAAAATGAAAAGGAAGAAAGATAAACCTCTTTCTCGAATAACAGTCCTTCTCTTCACACTCCTCCTTTCCATAGGAGTTGCGGTATTTAACTATCTACCTCAAGCGAGAGAGTTTCTAGCAGCTATTCTTACAAATCCAATCACCATCTCCAGTCTCACTACTTCCGGTACGAGCGATACCGGTTTCACCGCTTCAATCAACTTCAGTGGTGATGATAATGCGAATGCTGCAGCCACACTGTACTACTGCAACGCGACAGACTCTCCGAGTTGCAATCCAGAGAGCGGTAGTTCAGCAGTAATGTCTCGTAATGGTTCAGGATACCCGACAGGATGGGAATATCGTAAAACAATCACTATCCAAAGCGGACCGGTTAAAGTTACGGAAGCTTTCCCCGTGCTCATCTCCGTCACAGATGCTGATTTGAAATACGGTGTGGGTGATGAAAAACATGTAAAACAAGCGCAAGGCTACGACATCATCTTTGTAGATACCAATAACTCCACTCTCTTAAAATTCGAAATAGAAAGCTGGAATCCTACTACCGGAGAACTCCAAGCCTGGGTATTGGTAGATGTTGATGCAGATGATGATAAGGTAATCTATATGTATTATGGGAACGAAAATGCCATAGATGAATCAGACGCGGCGGGAGTTTGGAATAATGGGTTCGTAGGTGTTTGGCATTTATCAGAATACCCAACACATGTTGATGAACAGGAGTATGGTGTTACTGATGCCATAAAAGATAGCGCCGGTGGTAATCACGGCACTTCTCACGGAACGATGTTAGAGGGCGACCAAGTAGCAGGGCAGATTGACGGGAGTTTGGATTTTGATGGGGGGGGTGATTATGTGGATTGCGGACAACCTTATAATCCTACCACACAATTATCAACGTCAGTTTGGGTGAAATATAGTGGAGCTGGAGACTCTTCCTATCCTCGTATATGTGGTGTTGAAGGTATATGGATGTTATGTTTATATAGTGATAAATTTGCTTGGTATGGCAGTGGAGTAGATAATGATTTTCCGACCGCTTCTTCAATAGATGATGGAGATTGGCATTTTGTAGGAATAGTTTATGATGGCGATGGAATAGAAGGCTTTGTTGATGGTATCTCTGTAGGAAGTCTAGCTAAAACAGGTAATTTAACAGATATAGGAGTAACACCATTTACAATAGGTAATAGGGCTGCACAAGACAGGAGTATGAACGGCCTCATCGACGAAGTCCGCGTCTCCAACACCGCTCGTTCTCTTAACTGGATTGAGACGGAATACGCTAATCAAAATGATCCAGCAGCCTTCGCACTCTGGGGAACTGAATCCACCCGTGGTACCGACACCTTCACTGCTACCATCGCCAGTCTCTCTTCACCAAATGATCCGGGAGAGCAATTCAACCTGCGAGTAATCGTCACAGATATCGATGGAGTGACAGATTCTCCTCTGAATGGAACCGTCACACTAACGGATAGCGTTAATCCCACCATCTCCGAAACAACCCCCATTCCACTAACCAATGACACTACCCCTGACTATACCTTCAACTCAAATGAAGCCGGTACAATTACCTACGGAGGAAGTTGCAGTTCAACAACCACCGCAGCTACTGTCGGAGCGAATACCATTACCTTCG
>JAGLJE010000042.1 GCA_023142645.1 Candidatus Altimarinota bacterium
ACTACAACTACCGTCCCCATCACCACTCCCCATCCCGAAGTTTCGATTGACGAGCTCGTGAAATAATTTTCACACCATCAATGGTAGAATTTCCTGCGTGAAAAAATTAGTTCTTCTCGATGGTCATGCGATTATTCACCGTGCTTTTCACGCAATCAAGCCCTTGAATACTTCGCACGGTGAACTCGTAAATGCGGTTTTTGGTTTCACCTCAATGCTGCTGAATATCATGGAAATCGAGCAGCCGGATTACCTCGCAATGGCATTCGATCGAAAGGGTAAGACTTTCCGCCATCATGCGGATGAAAATTACAAAGCCACGCGAGCAAAAACCGCGCCGGAACTAATCAGGCAGATCAAGCGAGTTTACGAAATCACGCGTGCGTTTTCGATTCCGATTTTTTCCGGAAATGGTTTCGAAGCCGACGATCTGCTCGGCACGATTTGTGAACAAGCAAAACATGAAAAAGATTTGAAAATTATCATAGTGAGTGGTGATCGCGATTTGCTGCAACTCGTGAACGAGAAAATTTCAATGCATGATTTGAGCGGAGGGTATCGGAAGTCGGTGAATTTCACCCCTGAAAAAGTAGTGAAAAAATACGGATTCCCACCGAAATTCATTCCTGACTTCAAAGGTCTCGCGGGAGACGCAAGCGACAATTTGAAAGGAGTAGCAGGAGTGGGCGAAAAAACTGCACGCGACTTAATACGCGAGTTCGGTTGCCTCGAAGAAATTTACAAGAATCTTCCAAAGATCCGCGAGAGCGTACAAATAAAATTGGAAAAAGATCGAAAGAATGCTTTCCTCTCAAAACGACTCGCGATAATTCGAAGAGACGCTCAAATCGAATGGCTAATCGAAGATTGCCGACTGCAGAATTTCGACCGCGAAAAAGTTTTAAATCTTTTCGATGAATTGGAATTTCAGTCGTTGAAAAAAAGGTTCGAGAGACTTTTTCCGATAAAAGTGGAAGTAATAAAAAAAATCGAACAACCGAGTTTGTTTTAATATCCAGTCTTTTCTATCAGAAAAGTTAATCCCGCCTGCCCTTATGTGACTCCAAAATCGGGCAAGCCGCGAATCCACAATTAGGGGGGACTCGAAAAACGGTAGAACTATCGGGACAAATTTTTGCTTCCATTGTGCAAGCTACTGCGCCTTTTCAGTATAAATCTCAACTTTTTCAGCAGAAGCACCCTCCTCAATATAGATTTCCGTTTCCGGCTGAACTATTTCTCCGTTTTGAAGTTCAATTGACTCGAAAATTATCGGCGGCGCAATTTCCTCTTCGTTTTCGTTTTTTGGGAAACAGGCAGTTAACAGCGCGAAGACAAAAATCACGGCGACCACTTTGAGAAATTTGGATTGCATGGTAAGAGGAGTTAATTGAGTGAATTTTAGAGCGAGCAGAAAAAGAAGCAAATAAAAACTTGCGTAAAAATAAAAAATGGCTAGAATCGAGCCCCTTAAAAATTACATTGATGGAGTCCATTAATTTAAAAATCACTTTCGTCCCCTCGAAACTTTTTTCGCTCGCGGAAGCTGCAGGAAAAGAAGTTTTTGAATTCGCGAGGGAGGCAATTCAAAAAATCTGCGATCTTTCAGGCGGAGTTTGGGAAAGAACGGTCGATTTCGGCGCGGAAAATCCGATCGCAATAATTCAAAATGCGGTACGAAAACAAGTTGAAGCAAATTGGAAATTGATCGAGGAAATCTGCAATCCAGAACTTCAAACCACCTGAACTAATCTTTTCTTCAAAAGAATTGATTTCTGTCCTCGCCGAATTTAGAATCTTCCGGAATTTTTAACTTTTTTAAAATGGAATCAGCAGTCAAGTCCAAAAAGACAGGTAAAATTCGTCAAATCATTGGACCAGTCGTAGATATCGCTTTCGATCCGAAAAGTTTGCCGGAAATCTTCGAGCGAATTGTGATCGACAGAGATGAAGCTGGTGAGCTCGGCTGCGAAGTTTACAAGCATCTCGGCGACGGAGTGGTGCGGACAGTTGCACTTGATTTGACGGACGGACTGAAGAGAGGGCAGGAAGCGAAAACCACCGGCGAGCAAATCACGGTACCAGTAGGAGAAAAAGTTTTGGGAAGAATTCTTGATGTGCAGGGTAATCCGGTAGACAACGCGGGAAAAATAGAAGCGAAAGAGCGCTGGCCGATTCACCGTGAGGCGCCCAAATTTACCGATCAAACAACGAAAGTTGAAATTTTTGAAACAGGAATTAAAGTCGTTGACCTCCTCGCTCCTTTCGCGAAGGGTGGAAAAGTAGGACTCTTCGGCGGAGCTGGTGTGGGTAAAACTGTTTTGATTCAAGAATTGATTCACAATGTCGCTAAAAGCCACGGTGGTTATTCGGTTTTTTGCGGTGTGGGTGAACGAACAAGAGAAGGGAACGATCTTTTCCGCGAAATGCAGGAGTCAGGAGTAATTGACAAAACCGCACTGATTTTCGGACAAATGAACGAGCCTCCCGGCGCGCGTTTGCGAGTAGGTTTAACTGGTTTGACTGTGGCGGAATATTTTCGTGACGTCGAACATCGCGATGTGCTCCTTTTTATTGATAATATTTTTCGTTTTTCGCAAGCTGGCTCGGAAGTCTCTGCATTGCTCGGTCGAATGCCATCGGCGGTAGGTTACCAACCAACTTTGGCGGGAGAAATGGGAGAACTGCAAGAGCGAATTACGTCAACAAAAGATGGTTCGATTACTTCGATTCAGGCAGTTTATGTCCCAGCAGATGATCTCACTGACCCTGCACCAGCAAATACTTTTGCCCATCTTGACGCGACCATCGTACTTT